>JAQWTK010000062.1 GCA_029242705.1 Gammaproteobacteria bacterium
TGGAAACTTGATCGCCGCACGGGAGAGTTCCAAGGCTTAGCGCAAACAGTGTTTCAGAATGTATTCTCCGAGGTCAATCTAGAAACGGGAGATGTCAGGTATCGAGAAGATATTCGTAATATGAAGATTGGAGAATGGTTGTCGGTATGTCCTTCAACTGCTGGCGGGCATAATTGGCAATCCAGCGCTTACCACCCTCCTACCCGCCAACTGGTCATTCCCTTAAGCCAATCTTGTATGGAAATATCGCCTAGAGAAGTAACCTTCGAGCGCGGACGCGGAGGGACCATGGCTGATCGACGCTGGTTTCCCATGCCGGGCACGAATGAACAGTTTGGTAAACTTGCGTCCTATGAAGTTGATTCACTTGACGAAAAATGGAGTATTGAACAAAGGGCGCCTTTTCTTACAGCAGCATTATCTACTGGCGGCGGGTTAATCTTTATTGGAGACTATGACAGATACGTCCATGCTTATGATGTTGATACCGGAGAAGAGTTATGGCGTTCAAGGCTTGGTACTTCGGTAGAAGGATTTCCAGTAACCTTTGCAATTGATGGGGAGCAATATTTAGCCTTCACTTCCGGAAGAGAAGGTGGGAGCCCTTGGCGCATCGGCAGCTTTCTTGCGCCCGAGCTCGTGAGTCCAGATGGCCATAATGCACTCTACGTCTTTAAATTGAACTGAGAAAATAGCTCCTGAGAGCATCTCACGCAAACTATCCTACTAGTGATCCCGTTACAAACGAGAACTAGATTAATACCATCTCAAGGTTCTATTGGGTAAACTGCAGTCATGAGATCGCCCCATACAAACTCCGAATCAAAAACATTTGGAAATGGTCAAGATAATGTACTTTCAGTCAGCGGATTAAACCGTATGGCTCGGTCCCTTCTCGAAGGACATTTTTCAAAAGTTAGTGTCGAGGGAGAAATCTCAAATATCGCTATACCTGCGTCCGGACACTGGTATCTAACGCTTAAAGATAAAAATTCACAACTACGCTGCGCAATGTTCTCAAATCGAAACCGTCTGGTCTCATTTAAACCCCAAAATGGAAATCAGGTAATCTTACATGGAAAACTTAGCATTTATGAAGGTCGGGGTGATTATCAATTAATTATTGAGAACATGGAGGAAGCAGGCGATGGAGCCCTAAGAAGGGCGTTTGAGCAATTGAAAGCCAAATTACAAGCGGAAGGTCTATTCGCGCAAGAAAATAAACAAGATATAGGGTCTCAGTATAATCATATCGGCGTAGTAACATCTGCAACCGGCGCAGCTTTCCAAGATATACTTAGCGTATTCAGAAGACGTTTCCCCGCAACACGAATTACACTATTCCCAACGGCTGTTCAAGGAATAAACGCGCCAGATGAAATAGTAAAAGCAATAACCCTCGCAAATACTCACCAATATAAATTAGGTTTACAAGCGCTCATTATTTGCCGGGGTGGAGGGTCGCTAGAGGATTTACAAGCGTTTAACGAAGAGAGAGTGGCAAGAGCTATTTCCTCTAGTGAACTACCCATTACAAGCGCGGTAGGGCATGAAATTGATTTTACCATCGCAGATTTTGTTGCAGACCTAAGAGCTCCCACGCCTTCGGCTGCTGCGGAACAAATGAGTCCTAACCAAGAGGATTATTTGGAACTCCTAACCACTTATCTGGCTAACCTAAAATTTTTATCTCTCAAAAAACTTAGAGATAGCGAAAAACAGTTACATTGGTTTACCAAACTATTAAAGAGCCCTGGCAGAAAACTTCAAGAGCACGCACAACAATTGGACAGGATAGAGAATCAAATGCGTTTATCAATAGGAAATAAACTCATTATTCAACGGAGTGAGCTCAGCTCCCTGACAAAGAATTTATTTTCTGGATCACCTGAAAATCTAATTTTACAAAAACTCACTGAGCTAAAAAATCTGAACCTTATGCTTGTGAAATCTATAAAAATTTCGCTGGAGACCAGAAAGGCAGCAATGGCTTCTCTCAGTCGGAGCCTTTCGGCAATAAGCCCTTTGAATACCCTTGAAAGGGGTTACAGCATAACTTTTGATCCGGAATCAAAGCCGGTTCGCTCGGCAGACCATGTAAAAATAGGAGATAAGATTCAGTCTCGTTTTTACAAGGGTACTATCGAGTCGACTGTTTGTAAGATTCAACGTAAAGAAAGTCAGGACTAATTATGAAAATGTTATCGCATTTATTCAAGGTGTCGCTTTTAAGCATATTGGCATCAATAGCAGTCGCTAACGTTCCAGTCTCAACACTTCCACATTCTTCTGCGGTCCCCGGGGGGGTGGCGGTAATACCAACAGGAAAAAACGCAATAAATGGTAGCTATAAGGACCATCCTATCTTACTTGCTAATTACCAAGGTGAGCAATATGCAATTATTGGCATCTCCTTATCGACTGAAGTTGGCGAAGAAGATTTCACTCTTAATCTACCGAACGGAGAAAATGTAATTCTCCGCTTTCAAGTAGAAGCTAAAACATATACTGAACAACACCTGACCATTACTAATAACAGGCAAGTAAATCCAAATACAGAAGACATGGTAAGAATAAACCGGGAAAGAAGTGAGATGGATAATGCTTTTTCTAGCTGGGATGATTCTTTAGTACCTATTTTTGAAATGTACCCACCAGTCGATGGAGTTAGAAGTAGTTCATTTGGACTCAAGCGGTTTTTCAATGGGCAGGCCCGAAATCCTCATTCAGGAATGGACATTGCCGCGGACGAAGGTGCGCCAATATATGCCCCAGCGCCAGGAAAAATCCTTGCGACAGGTAATTATTTTTTTAACGGGAATACGATTATTCTAGATCATGGGCATGGATTGATCAGCCTGTATTGCCATATGAATACTATAGATGTCGAAGTTGGTGCACTAGTTAACACCGGAGATCAAATAGGAAAAGTTGGTCAAACCGGTCGTGTAACTGGCCCCCACCTGCATTGGAGTATTAACCTAAATAATACAAGAGTGGATCCAGCGCTCTTCTTAGCGGACTAAAATAACTATACGGCGCATAGATAGGCCAGAATCTTCGCTTAAAAAGATACCTTGGGTAACGGGGCTAGATCGAACCTTTTCTCCCCGGTATAGTATGCGCTATAACCTAGCGGAAGGAAAAAGCATCGATGAGCAAGCGAGAGCAACAAAGAAAAATTAAGGAACAAAAACAAAGAGAGGCACAAAAGCGAGAAAACACAAGGAAACTCGCTACCAAAATAGTATTACTAGGAATCTTCCCTCTACTAGTTATATCTGCGGCGTATACGCTACTGAACCAAGGTCCTATCTATTCCACAGTAGAAATCGCGGAAAATGATCACGTTCGCGGAACAGGAAATAATCCGGTAAATATTGTTGTCTACGCTGATTTCCAATGTCCTGCATGTGCTACCGAGCATCAAATGATGTCTCAACTCTGGCCTTCAATTAGCGATCAATCTCAACTGATATTTCGCCATTTCCCTGTAACAAATACGCATCCACACGCCTGGTCAGCCTCCCTTTATGCCGAAGCCGCAGGCAAACAAGACAAATTCTGGGAGATGCATGATTATCTATTCGCAACTCAACCCGTTTGGTCAAGATTAAGTGACGTAGAGAATGAATTTGACAGCTATGCTTTAGAGCTTAATTTAGATATAGACCAACTAAAAACCGATTTAAATTCAGAAGAAGTAATCGCTAAAGTTAGAAATGATTTGCGCGGAGGAAGTTCCGCGGGAGTCCGTGCAACACCAGCCATATTTGTTAACGGCCGACAGCTGAACAATCCAAACCGGTCAAGAATTCTTGAGGCGATAAATAATGAAATCGAAATGATTTCGAACTAAGCGAATTTTTGGATATCTTAGTTACCAAGAGCTACGGCACAAAACCTGTTTAGCAAATTCGCACTATCCAATGTTTCTGCTGTCGCTTCTAGCAGCGCTTCTGGTTGCAGACCCTCATTTTCTATGTCTTCCCGACGCTCCTTAATATAAGCGCGAATAATATCCACCGAAAATTCTGGATGAAACTGTATCCCCCAGGTTTTAGTGCCAAGGCGATAAGCTTGATTTGGTTCGAAGTCATTACCTGCAAGTCTTATTGCACCATCTGGAATCTTTACGACTGACTGTTGATGGGAAACCTGAACATTGAAGCTCTGAGGTAATGCGGAAAATAACAAATCATCATTAGCTGCCGTAGTTTTCTGAATCCTAACCGTACCTATCTCTCGACCCCGATTATTAAATACAACCTCGCCCTTAAAGGCCCAAGCAACTAGCTGATGTCCATAACAAACGCCCAATATTGGTATTTCCGCCTTATGTACTTTACGGATGTATTCAGCACCAATTAAATTCCAAGGCGCCTCATCGGTAATATAGGCTGGTGATCCCGTAATAATAAGCCCTGCCAAATTTTCAGGAGTAATTAATTCCTCATAAAGGTGCATAGACCTTACCGCAAAAAAATTAGAGTCATATCCTGAAACAGCTATAAACCAATCTTCAAAATCCTCACCTCGCTTAAGAAAACTCTCTATAGTATTACCCGTTTTCATTATGAGAATTTTTTTTTGTTCGCAATTTTCAGAAGACATGCACGTTTTTCACGAAGGATTGGGAAATTTTTCAAGACAATACTTAAATGTCTTATTATCTATATTGCCACCGGATACAACGATCGCGACCGTTTTCCCGACAACATCAATTTTTTTCTCTAATAAGGCCGCCAAAGCGACAACGCCTCCTGGTTCGACAACCAATTTTAGTCGAAGGAAAGCAAAAGAAACTGCATGCGCGATTTCGTCTTCACTAACCGTCAAAAAATCATCAACGGTTTTACTATTTATTGACCATGTCATTTTACCGGGCATAGTCGCCATTAATGCATCGCACATAGTCGGTTTTCCTTCAACAATCTTAACACGGCTTCCGGCTCTCTTAGAAAGCAAGTGGTCATCGTATCCTTCTTGCTCAACCCCAAATATTTGAGTTTTTGGAGTAAGCGATTTAACAGCAGTTGAAGCACCTGCTAATAATCCGCCCCCCCCACAGGGAGCCAACAAAACGTCTAATTTTTCCTGACTTGTATTTATTTGCTCAAAAATCTCAAGCCCGATAGTCCCTTGGCCTGCCATAATCGAATAATCCTCAAATGCCGGCACTAATGTAGACCCTGCCGATTCAGCTAATTGCGACGCTATGCCTTCTCTAGATTCTGTAGCACGGTCATACTCTATTACCTTAGCCCCAAGCCTGAGGGTACCCTCAAGCTTTAGCTTGGGCGCATCGCTTGGCATAACGATGGTCGCATCTATGTTAAGCATTCTCGCTGCAAGAGCTATTCCTTGAGCATGATTACCAGAAGAAAAGGCAACAACACCTCGCTTTCTTTCTTCGCTATCCAATTGACAGAGTCGATTATATGCACCCCTAAATTTAAAGGCTCCGATATGCTGCATACTCTCTAGCTTAAGGTACACTCTTGCGCTTAAGAGCTCATTTAGATAATGATTTGTCGCTAGTGGTGTTTTTATCGCAACGCCTTTGAGGCGTTCTCCCGCTTTTTTTATATGATCGATAGTTAACGACATCATTAACGCTTTAAATATTGTTTATTTCTTTTAATTTGTCTTTTCCTAGCTACCTGCTTCTGTGATAGGTTTTTTTCATCTTTAACATATGGGTTATCATCGTTCCGCATTTCTATTCTTATAGGAGTACCTTCCAGCTTCAGTGCTGTCCGAAACGTTTTCTCTAGATAACGACCATAATGATCAGGTACCTTATTGGTCTGTTTCCCATGTATTACTATTGTAGGTGGATTTTGACCGCCCGGATGGGCATAACGCAATTTAATTCTACGACCATTAACAACTGGAGGAGCGTGATCTCTAACTGCCACCTGAAGTATTTTCGTAAGCTCATTTGTTGCGGGCTTGTTCATCGCGGAGTTATAAGCTTTGTGAATTGATTTATAAAGATTTCCGACACCACTACCGTGGAGCGCAGAAATAAAATGAAAAGCTGCAAAATCTATGAAGGTAAATCGTCTTCGGATCTCGGACCTCATAAAATCTTTTTGATCTTCTTCCATTCCATCCCATTTGTTTATTGCTATAACTAAAGCCCTCCCGCTATCTAACACGTACCCTAGAAGATGCAGATCTTGATCAACAATGTTCTCTTGCGCATCGACAACTAAGATTACAACGTTAGCATCCTTAATAGCTTGGAGTGCTTTTACAACAGAGAATTTCTCAACAGTCTCCTTTGTTTTTCCGCGCCTTCTAACACCAGCTGTATCAATGAAGACGTATTTTTCATCGCGGCGCTTAAAAGGAATATATACGCTATCCCTAGTCGTACCGGGCTGGTCATATACAACTACTCTTTCTTCACCAAGCATTCTATTAACCAAAGTAGATTTACCAACATTGGGTCGACCCACAATAGCAATCTTTATTCCCTCGTTTTTATCATCAGCCAAGTTATCATCTGCGTCCTCAAGAGTGGTTTCGCTAAGGACTTGTTCCATCATGATTCTAACGCCGCGACCTTGTGTAGCAGTAATTGGAAATATTGAAGGTATCCCGAGTTTATAGAAATCAACAATCGCCTGATCAGGGTCGGAGCCGTCCACCTTATTTACAATCAAATAGGTTTTTTTATGATTCTTTCGTAAATCATGAAGAATTTTTTCATCATCGGGAGTTAAGCCATCTTTAGCATCTACGAGAGCCAAACATATAGTGGCTTCGTTAATTGCTAGATGTGACTGGGAAGCCATTTCTGAGTCAATCCCATCCTCATAGCCCGTAATTCCGCCAGTATCTATTACTATGAAAGATTTACCATCTACCTCACCTTCACCATACTGGCGGTCACGGGTTAACCCAGGAACATTAGCAACTATCGCATCCCGGCTGTGGGTTAATCGATTAAAAAGTGTTGATTTGCCAACGTTGGGTCGTCCAACCAAAGCAATGACTGGTCTCATGAAGAACCTGCTTGAATTTGATGTGGCAGGGCTTTCTACTCGATAGTTAAAGCGGTTAATGAACCACTATTACCATAAACTATCAACTTCCCTTCTTCTACTAATAGATTCGCTCTAACGCCATCGCTATCTAAACGAGTACGCCCAATAATTCTGCCGTCTATTTGTGATATTAAATGTAAGTAACCTTCAAAGTCAGCGACAGCAACGTAGTTAGTAATTGTTTTTGGTGCCGTAAGCTCACGATACTGAAGGTCCTCATTCTGCCAAACAATGTCGCTAGAATTATTTCGAACTGCAACTAAATGGCTTTTATCATCGCTGTAATAAATATTACCGAAACCCTGATCGATTCCATGGTAACTTGACGCTTCCATACCCCATACTATACGGCCCGTTGAGATATCAAATGCCATCAAATTACCCTGATAACTTGATGCTAGAATTCTTGAGCCGTCAAGAAGTAATTCTCCATCAACATCAATGACTCGCTCAATATCATATTGCCCTTCCGGAACCGCGACCCGTTCTTCCCAGCTCCAAACGCCATCTGCCGCCTCTACAGAAACGAGAATACCGTTACTAAATCCAGCAATAACAGTATTTTCCGAAGTAATAACCGGGGAAGACGTACCTCTTAAAGTAAGAGCGGGCAATGTCGTCTCATAGGTCCAGCGCTGAGAGCCGCTTTCTCTATCCAACGCAACCAATTTTCCATCAACAGTTTGTGCAACCACAATATCGCCATTCGTTTTCGGTTGCGAGAGCACTTCACTGGACACTCGTGCTCGCCATAACTCTTGTCCATCAATTTGATTAAGCGCAACTAATTCTGCGTCTTCAGTGCCTACTATAACGATATCATCGCCTGCACCAACTCCACCCGTGATTGTCGTGCCTAATTCCTCCCGCCAAATGATATCTCCACTAAAACTATTTACAGCAACTACCTCACCATTTTCACTAGCCGCAAAAATAAACCCACCATCAATAATTGGTGTAATTTTTGTATATGTTTCACCTTGCCCATTACCGACGTTAATACTCCACTCTCGATTAATACTAACTTCAGCTTGGATATCTAGAAGTTCATTAGGCGCGGTCGGGTCGTCATCGGCACCAAATGGATTCCTCACCAAATTAGAAACCGATGAACACGCACTAAACGAGAGTAATAAGAGTAATCCTAATAACAGCCTAGATTTTTTCAGCCGGCAGTAATTAGTAAAATAAGTTCTCAGCATTGGCTATTCCATAGATTAATCAGTGACCGGCAGTTCATCCAATTTCATCTGCAAGGCTTCGCTATTCGAACCTGCTTCTTGCGACGCAACGTAAGAGTCGCGAGCATCTAAAAAGCGATCCATGGCAACATAGATATCTCCACGCAACTCAGAAAACCCTGCTTCAAACATTTTTGGGTCAACATTATTGACTAAAGCTAGGGCACGCTCCGCCTCTCCCTTAGAGAGAACAACTCGCCCCAATCGCAGAGTAGCAGTGAGGGCTAAACCCTCGTCTTCACTGCTAAAAAGTCCATTTAACGGGTTTTCCAAAATCCACTGCAAAGAACTCTCCGCTGCATCTAAATCATCATTTGCGACCTGTTGCTGGGCCGCAAATAAAGCTCCATATTGGGCATAGACTGTATCTCCATGAACTTCCATAAGCTCACTAGTCAGCCCCAATATCTCAAGGCGCTCTCCATCAGTTACTGGCACGCCAGCCTCTGTAAGTGCCAGTACCAAAATTTCTTCATACAAATCTGAGGCTGCATCCGACGCCGCAATCTGCCCGTTTTGCCAGAACAACCAACCACCATAGCCCGCAAAGATAATGATCGCAGCGGTCGCTAGCGGCTTACCACTCTCATCCCACCACTTTTTCAGTGCCTCTATACTTTCTTCTTCTGCAGCGTTTAACGTCACCACCAACTCCCACTAAGGATTTTTTCTCAATTTTAGTTACGAAGCTCAAACCAGTTCAGAACCGAGCAAATCGAGTTATGATTTTACAGGTTTGTTCAACTATAGGCACCACATACAAGTCTTAGCTTGCTGAATTTTTTAAGAATTCACCAAGTTTTTCCGGAATATCGACAATTTCCTCTAGTCTTGAATCACCTGATTCATCTAATCGGCGTATTTTTGCATGGGTAAGCGACTCATCACCCTCGCCGTCTCGCTCCAATATGACGGCGACCTCTGCCCCACTCTTAAAAGCGCGCTTTAATTGGTTGTTGAATTTCCCTCCTCCGCAATGACAAACTACGCCTAAATGAGGATATTTCCGACGGATAGCTTGGGACAACTTAAGCCCCTCCAACTCAATATTCTCCCCAATAACCGCTATATAGACATCTAATGGCTTCAGTACATTCGCTGGAATCTTATCGAGTGAATCTAACATTAAAACAAGTCGCTCAACACCTATAGCAAAACCACAAGCTTCTGTCGCTCTTCCTCCTAGCTGTTGTACAAGACCGTCATAGCGACCACCGCCACAAACCGCGCCTTGTGCTCCTAAAATGTCGGTAGTCCATTCGTAAACACAATTATTGTAGTAATCTAGACCCCGAACAAGGCGAGGATTCTCAAGAAAACCTATCCCTAACTTGTTAAGTAATTCCTGTAACTTTTTAAAATCCGTCTTACTATTTTCATTTACAAAGTCGCAAAGTAAAGGCGCTTCAACCAACGCTGATTGAACATCCAAATTTTTGCTATCTAAGACTCTAATAGGATTTGTATGCATACGGTTACGGGCGTCGTCATCTAACTTTTCAAGTTTCGTTGATAAATACGAAGTAAGTGCATGAGAATATTTTTTACGATCGTCAGCGCTACCTATGTTATTAATTTCTAGCGTGAGGTGATCGGTAAGGCCAAGTTCGTTCCATAAAGTTGCGGCAACTTGTAACACTTCGACGTCAATATCGGGACCAGACATGCCAAAAGCCTCAACGCCAAACTGATGGAATTGTCGATACCGGCCTTTTTGTGGACGCTCATGTCTAAACATTGGGCCCCGATACCAGAGTCGTTGTTGTTGATTGTAAAGCAGACCATGCTGATCTGCAGCACGCACACAACCCGCGGTTCCTTCTGGCCTCAAACTGAGGTTATCTCCGTTGCGATCGTCAAAAGAATACATCTCTTTCTCAACAATATCGGACACCGCACCAATGGATCGTTTGAATAATTGAGTTTGTTCAAGAACAGGAAAACGAATTTCTTGGTAGCCAAAACCCTTCACCACGCTATGAAAACAGGCTTCAAGAAATTGCCAACCTAATGACTGTTCAGGAAGTATGTCATTCATACCCCTTATTGCTTGCAATTTTTCCATAAGAGCCACACTAATTGTTAGCCAGAAGCTATAATATCCTTTTCCAAAGCTTCTTTTTCCGCAACACGTTGACGGACCATTTTCTCAAGATCATCTACTAAATTTTCATTAGAAACTTTATGATCTGGGGAACCTTCTATATAAGCAAGATTACTTGGGCTAGCGCCGGTTAATCCAATCTCCGCAGCTTTTGCTTCTCCCGGACCGTTTACAATGCAACCAATAACGGCGATATCGATCGGAGTGACAATATCCTCAAGCCGCTCCTCAAGTTCGTTAACTACAGAAATAACATTAAAATTTTGTCTTGAGCAGCTGGGACATGCGACCAAATTAACACCCCTATGTCGTAATCCTAGGCTTTTTAATAAGTCAGAGCCTACCTTTACCTCTTCTACAGGATCAGCCGCTAACGAAACCCTAATAGTGTCGCCAATACCTTCTAATAATAGCGAACCAAGACCAACAGCCGATTTTACAGTGCCGGAGCGTTGTCCTCCTGCCTCCGTAATACCCAGATGAAAAGGTTGATCGATCTGCGAGGCCAATCCACGACAAGCCTGCAGTGTCATAAAAACTTCCGACGCTTTCATACTAATTTTAAAATTTTGAAAATTAAGCTTATCAAGTATATCAACTTGGATAAGTGCAGACTCAATCATTGCTTCAGCCGTAGGCTCTTTATATTTTCGTAATAGAGCTTTGCCAAGAGAACCGGCATTAACTCCTATTCGAATCGGTATGTCATTATCCTTAGCAGAATCGATTATTGCTTTGATTTTTGCCTCGCTTCCAATATTACCGGGGTTAATTCGCAAACAATCTGCACCGTACTCCAATACTTTTAAGGCAATCTGATAATCAAAATGAATATCAGCCACTATAGGTGTTTTTATCCTGCTTCTAATATATTTAAAAGCATCAGCTGCATCCATTGTGGGAACAGAAACCCGCACGATATCGACTCCGGCTTTTTCAAGTTCAGCTATTTGGCCAAGCGTCGCATCCACATCGGTCGTCTCAGTGTTAGTCATGCTTTGAACGGAAATAGGCGCATCACCGCCGACTGGAACGTCACCAACCATGATCTGTTTTGTTTTGCGGCGCGAAATAAAATCTTTAGAAGCCATCAAGTTAACTTCCTACAATTAAGCGCGCAGAGTTATCGATACGAATTTTTTCAGCGATATCTATTTCGATGCCGTTGAAAAATACTTTAATATTAGGTGCATCACCAAAAAAAATATCAAATGGTGCATCACCTTTTATATCTAGAATATCGCCCGCCAGTCGAATGTCTCGATAAATCCGTTTTTCAAAACTATCATTTACTTCGATCCAACTATTACCCAAGAAGGAAATACGTAAAAAGTCAGAGCCATTAGACACAATTTTTATATTATCTCTCGTGGTTTCAGCACGAATTTCTTCCCCTTCTTCAGCAGACGCTGCAATCTGATACTCTAATTTCTCCCCTAAATCATAGTTCATTGATAAAGGAAATCTGTCTATCCTCTGATTCTCTACAATAATCGCGATATCAGATGAAAAGTTGTTACCAAAGACTTCCATATCAGGACGCAAGGGAATCATTGCCTCTTCTATGGGTTCGGACCCACTTGAAATATAGTTATATAACAAAATACAACCATAAAAGATGAGTAAGCAAATTATTGAAACAAAAATTTTAAAAATGTGCGCCCTGATTTTTTTTCTAAACCCAATATTTTTTGATTCTATATTGACGCCAAGCGATAGAGATTTATAGTAAAGGCTTAAGATTCTATCTGGGTCTAATTCGAGTAATTCAGCGTATTTTTTCAGATAACCTTTGATGAAAACAGCACTAGGTAATTTACCATAATCATTAGTTTCTATTGCTTTTAAATAATGCTTCGTTATATGAAGCTGATTAGCAACTTCCCCTTCACTAAGTCCACGACGCAATCTTTCATCACGCAAAAAATCGCCCACAGAAGGATCATTATCTTCTGCATTGATTTTAGTCAAATCATTAGATGACGAATCGACCTGCATCAGCAATCCTGTTAAAATTTTTATGCGCCTGAAGCTCGGTTTAAAAATAAAAACATAAGAATTCTAGAACAATTTATAGTTGAAGAACTTAGTTGAGTTAACTTTATTTCTCTAACTAACATAAACCAATCTACTTCACATTTTTTCAGCTAGAGCAACCAAATTCCTGTCGATATTTGAAGATTGTATTTCCCTGGGAAATCGTTTTTTATATCGAGTACTTCGACTTGTTTGATCAGCCACATCTCCCACTAATTGACCACAAGCAGCGCCAATGTCATCTGCCCGAGTCGTCCTCACTGTGACAGTATATCCTGCATCTTTAAGAATTTTACGGAAATTTGATACTGAAGAATTACTGGGTCGCTCATAATTGCTTAACGAAAAAGTATTGAAAGGTATTAAGTTAATTTTACAAGGGAGCGATTTTAACAATTCCGCAAGGTCTCGCGCATGCTGTCGATGGTCGTTTACTCCTTTTATTAAAGTATATTCAATTACAGGGACCCGCTTATCATTCAAACTCGCCATATAATCTTTTACAGACCTTAATAATTGCTCGATAGGGTATTTCTTATTTATGGGCATGATCTGACTTCGAAGTTCATCATTAGGAGCATGCAAAGAAATCGCCAGAGAAGCATCTGTAAATCCTCTCATTTTTTCGATAGCAGGAACAACGCCCGAAGTACTTATAGTGACTTTGCGCTTCGATAGACCATATGCACAATCTTCCATCATAATACTGATGGCATCCATAACATTATCAAAATTTAGCAGAGGCTCTCCCATTCCCATCATAACCACATTGCTGACTGGACGTTCTTTCATTTCATTAAAACCAGTTAGTTTTTTATTGGCCCACCATAATTGTCCAATTATTTCGGCCGCGCTTAAATTACTATTAAAGCCCTGTTTCCCCGTCGCGCAAAAACTGCAGTCCAAAGAGCATCCAGCTTGAGAAGAAATACACAGAGTCCCCCTTCCTGACTCTGGGATATAAACCATTTCAACCTTACTTCCACTCTCTACTTGAACTATCCATTTATGACTACCATCACTAGAACTAAAGCTCGTCAAAATACGCGGTAGCAAAATTTCACTTATCTCGATTAAGCGCCCTCGCAGTGACTTGCTAATATCGGTCATCGAATTAATTTCAGTTGCGCCACGTTGATGTATCCACTTCATAACCTGATCAGCTCGAAATGGTTTCTCGTCTAGCTTCTCAAACATAGCGCGAAGCTTATGTCGGCTTAACCCAGCTAGATTAATTTTTTTTAACTCACCCATGACAATTCTTTATTGTGTCGAAAATTAATCTACGAACAGAGCTCATCTTCATTAAAAAAATAGCTAATTTCCCTTTCAGCTGAAGCAGGCGAATCGGAACCATGCACGGCATTTGCGTCAATAGAATTAGCAAAATCCGCTCTGATAGAGCCTGGCGCAGCCTCATTGGGATTAGTTGCTCCCATCAAATCACGATTTAGCCCTATAGCATTTTCCCCTTCCAAAACCTGGACCATTACCGGACCAGATGTCATAAATTTAATTAAATCCTCATAAAAGCCCTTGTCTTTATGCTCTGCGTAAAATCCACCAGCAGATTCATCGTTCAGCTGTAACCTTTTAGCTGCAACAATTCGTAGGCCTGCTGTCTCAAAACGATCATAAATTTTTCCAATAACATTCTTGAAAACAGCATCAGGTTTTATAATGGAAAGAGTGCGTTCGGTCACTTTCTTAACTCCTAAATTTTTAGTATTCAAAGAAGATCGCGCATTATACGTGACTACAAGTTAGTTTTATACGATTTTTATAACGATTAATTCAGAAAAAATAGTGGAAATTCAGTATTTTAGTCGATTATTTCATCAATCCATGCAGCCTGAATCGCCTCTAATACTTTCTCCCCTCCTCGCGCTGGATCATCACTAAAATCTGCAAGTCCGCAGATCCATTCATGAAGCTCCACAAAATTAACGAATTGAGGATCGGCATTCGGGTATCGATCAGCCAAACTAATTGCGATCTCGTAGACATCCGTCCATTTCACGTAAACAGCTCCTTAATGCTCTTCCGAAACCATATTGATAGTATATTTAGGTATTTCAATTATTAAATCTTCATTTGATACTAGAGTCTGGCAGCTTAAGCGAGATTCAGGCTCGAGGCCCCAAGCCTTATCTAAATAATCTTCTTCATTCTCTTCAGCATCCGGGAGTGAAAAAAAGCCCTCACGAATAATAATATGGCAGGTAGTGCAGGCACATGATTTTTCACAGGCATGCTCTATAGGAATGCCATTCGAAAGTGCCACATTAAGTATGCTGTCCCCACTATCCGCCTCAATTTCTGCACCTTCAGGACAAATGACTTCATGTGGTAAAAATTTAAGTTTAGGCATAATAACTCGGTATAGGTTTCCCGCTTAATAATTAAGCATTATCGATCTATATTATCAATGGCTTCGCCCTTTAAGGCATGGCCAATATGAAGATCCATACGACTAGCAGCAAAATCACTACTAACCCGATTTAATCGTTCGGTTGCTTCTCGTATTTCCTCAATAGTTCCATTAGAGATATTTTCACTTAATTCATGCATGAGATTATCCAAATGATTGTGTCCTAACTCATCCAGTAAATCGCCATCGATTTCCCTTGCCGAGTTAATTGCATCAATTAGCTGTCTCCCTTCAATCTGTGCTTCCTTTATCGCCCTAAGCTCCATATCGAGTTCAGCATTTTGATGCGATGATCTAAGCATTTCTTCAATAGCCTTAGCATCCAAGCCAAAACTTGGTTTTACTTGAATTTCTGACATTTTGAGTGTGCTCAACTCCTGCGCTACCACACTAAGCAAACCATCTGCATCCACCTGAAAAGTTACTCGTATTTTTGCTGCACCAGCTACCATTTTAGGAATACCACCTAACTCGAAACGAGCAAGTGATCGGCAATCACTAACTAATTCACGCTCACCTTGAACCACATGAATAATCATCGACGTTTGGCCGTCCTTAAAGGTTGTAAATTCCTGAGCTTTAGCAACTGGAATGGTCGTATTACGAGGTATAATTTTCTCGACCAGTTCCCCCATGGTCTCAATCCCAAGAGACAGCGGATTCACATCTAGTAAAAGAAAATCGTTATCTGATTTATTGCCAGCTAAAACTTCCGCCTGTATACCGGCTCCCATAGCGACAACTTTATCAGGATCGATAGCAGCAAGCGGTGCTCTACCGAAATAAGATTCTAGGGCTTGACGAACAATCGGCATACGGGTCGACCCACCCACCATTACGATATTATCAATTTGTTCAACCGACAAAGATGCATCTCTCAGCACTCGGCGACACGTGTTTATTGTTTTCTTTACCAAAGGCTCACACATTTCCAAAAACTCTTTACGGTTTAAGGAACCACGCCAATTATTAAACTCCAAATCGGCAGATTCATGAAGACTCAGATGATGCTTAACCGAATTGGCATACGCGATTAACCTCCCGCGTTCTTCAAGAATGGGATTCTCATCACTATAAACTTGTTTGGCAATCCAGTTAGATAAAATATAATCAAAATCATCTCCCCCTAATGCAGTATCGCCGCCAGTTGCTAAAACTTCGAATACACCTTTCTTTAAGCAAAGGAGCGAAACATCAAATGTTCCACCTCCAAGGTCATATACGATCACATTACCTTCCTCTTTACTATCAAGGCCATAGGCTATGGCTGCTGCAGTAGGCTCATTAAGCAACCTAAGAACAGGCAGACCGATGAGGTTCGCTGCCTCTTTTGTCTGTTGTCGTTGGGCATCATTAAAATAGGCGGGGACTGTTATCACAGCGCCTTCTATATCTTCTCCTATATAGTCATGAGCTCGTGACAACAATTCACTTAGAATATCTGCTGATACTTGAATCGGATCCTTGACCCCTGCTTCAGTAATAATGGCAGGAGCACCTTCATCGCGACTCGCGTCGAAAGTGTATTGTTCAAATTGAGGCATGTTTTCAACTTCAGATGTCCCACGACCTAGCAACCGCTTAATAGAGCTCACAGTGTTCTGGGGATCGCCAATAGCAGCCTCCTTGGCCATCCATCCGACTATTGGCCGCACACCCTTGCCATATCGTACTACCGAAGGCAATAAAAATTGACCAGAAGTATCTGCCAAAACTTCTATATTTCCGCGGTAGCCAGAAGAAATTAAAGAATTCGTAGTACCTAAATCAATGCCTACCGCTGGCTTAGTATTTATCGCAGACTGTCGCTTTCCAGGTTCTGAAATTTTGAGGAGTGCCATAATTTATAGCTCAATAATCTAAACGTAACTCTTCGTTTTCTTCAATTTCAAGCATTAATTTATAGAGAAACTGTAATTCATGAAATGTCTTTTTTGCGTTCACGAAATTTTCTTCGCGCGCATCTAAAGCAAAGTTTGATTGCTTGGTCCGTAATTTTTCTTTGACTTCTTTTTTTAATTTTTCTAAGTCAGGAAACGCAGACTCATCTTTAGGTAATTCTTCAAGAGTCTCGCGTAGTCGCATTTGTTCAATCAAAAGATCCATGCCCAAATCACTTTGATCAACCAATTCTGCATCGTACCCCCGAATAGTAAGGATGTATGCTGCTCGTTTTAAAGGCGACCTTAAAGTTTCATATGCCTCATTAGCAAAACTCGCTAATTGAACCGAACGCATTTTCTCCGCCTCAGTCTCAGAAAAATTCTTATCCGGATGAAATTCCTTTTGAAGTTCGTGATACCTTTCTGAAAGTTCTTCTATATCTAAATCGTATGATTCGGATAACTCAAAAAACTCAAAAAAATTTTTTTTAATTGATTGCACGAATGATTGATTTGGTTGTTTTTCGAAAAATTAGAATAGACTCTGATGGTCAAATTATATTGGTTATCCATACCACAGCTTATACACTGAAGCTTTCCCCACAGCCACATTCTCCCTTTGAATTTGGATTCTTAAATTCAAAGCCTTCATTAATCCCTTGTTTAACAAAGTCCATTTCCGTACCACTAATATATACAAGGCTCTTAGGATCGACCACTATTTTCACTCCCTGGTTTTCATATACTTGGTCGCCTTTCTCCATCTCATCCACGAATTCCAAGACGTATGCCATCCCGGAACATCCTGTGGTAGTAACTCCCACACGAATACCTAGGCCATGGCCTCTAGTCTTTAACTGCTCAGTTATATGCTCAGCCGCATTCTTTGTGATTGAGATTGTCATAACTAATCCTTATGCCATTAGCCCAGATTTTTCTCGCCCCTTTTCGATTTTACGTCAGCAATTGCCGCTTGAATTGCATCTTCTGCTAATACAGAACAATGTATCTTTACCGGGGGCAAACCAAGCTCTTCAGCAATGTCTTTATTTTTAATTTCCGTTGCTTGGTCCAAAGATCTACCCTTAACCCACTCTGTCAATAACGAACTGGATGCGATAGCTGAGCCACAGCCATAAGTTTTAAACTTAGCATCTTCAATGACGCCATTATCATCAACTTTAATCTGCAGGCGCATTACGTCTCCGCAGGCAGGAGCACCAACCATTCCCGTACCGACATTAACATCATCGTCATTCATCTTACCCACATTTCTAGGGTTTTCATAATGGTCTAATACTTTATCTGAATAAGCCATAATTTCCTCTAAACAACCTTTTAAGTTAATTAATTTACCTTAACAATATGAATCTAATGCGCGGTCCATTGAACCTGATCTAGATCAACACCATCCTTATACATATCCCACAAAGGCGAAAGTTCGCGAAGTTTAGACACCGCCTCACGTATCTTCTCGACAGCGTAATCAATTTCTTCTTCTTTCGTAAATCTACCAACCGTGATTCGCAATGAGCTATGTGCCAACTCATCATTTAAACCCAAAGCCCTTAATACATAAGAAGGCTCGAGGCTTGCAGACGTGCAGGCCGATCCAGACGATATAGCAAGGTCTCGAAGAGCCATCATAAGTGATTCTCCCTCAACAAAATTGAACGAGATATTAAGATTACCTGCAACACGATGCTCGATATCGCCATTCACGTAAACTTCTTCGATATCCTGCAATCCTTCTAGCAAACGATTCCTAAGAGCAAGCACTCTTTCATGTTCCTGATGCATTTCTTCTTTAGCTATTCTAAAAGCTTCGCCCATTCCAACCAGCTGGTGGGTTGGGAGTGTTCCGGATCGCATTCCGCGCTCATGTCCACCGCCATGCATTTGTGGCTCAATTCGAACTCTAGGTTTCCGGCGAACATATAACGCTCCCAC
>JAQWTK010000082.1 GCA_029242705.1 Gammaproteobacteria bacterium
ATTTTTTTAATTCAGGGGAATATAAGACTTTAGTAAACTTAGGTAAGACTCTTGATGGGCTAATCGAGGATGGCGCTTTTGTGAAACGTGGCGAACGTTCCGAAGATATTGAATCTTTTGCTGACGCTATTGAATGGCTTACGCGGGATGCAATGAAGGGCCATTATTTGCAGCGTTATAAGGGCTTGGGAGAAATGAATCCTGATCAGCTATGGGATACGACAATGAATCCTGATACGCGCAGAATGTTACAAGTAACCATCGATGACGCAATTGGCGCTGATCAGCTATTTAATACATTAATGGGTGACCAAGTTGATCCTCGGCGAGAGTTCATTGAAGACAATGCGCTAGCAGTAGAAAACCTCGATATTTAGTAAGAAAGGATAATAGTTCTACCTATTGGTATTACTAGCTAGGATCCAATTAGTTACTGAGTCCAAATCGTCAAACACTGCGATGGAGCTGCGAAGTTTATCATCCAGGTTTAATTCTGTTTTGCTTCCATTACCAGTTCTCACTAAAACAGGCTTCATATCAAAGGCCAATGCGGCCTCTAAATCCTTCATGCTATCCCCAATTAAAAAACTACCTGTTAATGAAACTCCTAGCTCACTTTCAGTTTGCTTTAGCAGGCCCGTTTTTGGCTTGCGACAAGAACAATCTGCAGATGCCAAGTGAGGACAGTAAAATATCGCTGAAATAAACCCACCCGCCTCTTCAACCATACCGCAACACTTAGAATGTATTTTGGCGAGGTCATATTCATTTAAGTAACCCCTGGCAAGGCCAGATTGATTAGTAGCGACCACAATTCCATAATCATTATGGGTTAGCCTGGCGATAGCATCGATACTACCTTTAATAGGAATCCACTCGTCCGGAGATTTTATGTAATCGTCAGAGTCTTCATTAATTACACCATCCCTATCTAGCACGATTATTTTCAAAAGGTTTTTAATCAAAATATAAAAATGCTTAGTTAGTATGCAGATGTGAAATATCGGCCGCCTGTAGGAATAATCCTCTTAATTCTTGCAGTAAACAAAGACGGTTATGGCGTAAATCCAAATTATCATCCATGACAAGGACATCATCAAAAAATTCGTCTACTACATTCTTAAGCGTGGCCAACGATTGAAAAGCGTTATCATATTCCCCCTTCTTATAATAAGGCGCCACTTCTAGTACTTTATCCTTAATTGCGGTAAACAATAACTTCTCAGACTTCGCCACTAAAACGTCTTCATCGCAGTTTTTATTAGTGAGGTTACTTTCGTTTTTGTTTAGTAGGTTAGATACTCGCTTGTTGGCTGCGGCTAGGTTTATTGACTCTGGTAATTTGCTAAAATTATTTACAGCCTGTATACGATTATGAAAATCTAAGGGCCGCTCTGGCTTTACCGCTAATACGGATTGAAATACTTCGCTGGTTATCCCATCATCTAGATACCAGGATCGAAATCTTTCAAGTAAAAAATCAAATACCTTATCTTCTGTATCATCTGATATAGGGGTTTCAGCGTACGCGGCGATTACCTCTCTAATTAATTCTAGAACATTTAAATCTAGTTTTTTTTCTACAAGGATTCGCAAAATACCGATCGCAGATCGTCTTAGGGCAAAAGGATCTTTTGATCCCGTAGGAGGCTGACCTATACCAAATAATCCAACGGTCGAATCTAGCTTGTCTGATATCGCCAGTATGGACCCACTTATGGTCTCGGGTAATTTATCCCCTGAAAATTTAGGCAAGTAATGCTCTTGAAGCGCTTTACAGACTTCTTCTGGCTCACCATCGTATCTTGCGTAGTAAGACCCAATGACACCTTGTAAATCTGGGAACTCTCCGACCATATTCGTTAGTAAATCGCATTTTGAGAGTTTGGCGGCTTTTTCACAGTATTCTGCATCGACCCCAAGTTTACCGGCCATCGATTTAGCAACAACTGAAACTCGAATTGATTTGTCATAGACGCTGCCTAACTTGTCTTGAAAGGTCACCTTTTTAAGTGGTTCTAATCGCGAAGCGAGAGTTCTCGACCTATCTGCATCAAAAAAGAAGCGTGCATCAGCTAGTCTTGGTCGAATAACCCTTTCATTACCCTCAATTACTTGTTCGGGGTCCTTAGAGATAATATTACTGACGGTTATAAATTTCGGTAATAGTTCTCCAGTATTATTCACTAAGTAAAAGCATTTCTGATGGGATTTCATCGCTAAAATTAGCGCTTCGGGGGGGACGCTCAAAAAGGTGTCATCAAAATCACCGATTAATGCCACAGGATACTCTACCAAACCGGTTACCTCATCAAGCAGATCATCCTCGATGATGGCTACGGCTTTATTATTTTTACCTTCTTCTAGTACAAGCGACCGAATTATTTCTCTACGTTTTTTAAAACACGGTACAACATGGCCTATTTTTTCCAGCGTAATTTCATAATCTCTCGCTTTGTCTATAGAAATTTCCTTGTTGCAGTGAAAACGATGACCCAACGTCTTTCTGTCAGACTTGACCCCATAAATATTAGTGGTGATGACCTCTTCTCCGAAAAGTACGATCATCCATTGTATTGGCCTTACAAACTCTTCTCTAGAGCTCCCCCAACGCATTTTTTTTGGCGCGGGCAACTGGTTTAAAGCATTTTTAATTATACTAGGGATGAGGCCTATCGTTTTTTGGCCTTTTTTTGTTAAAGTGAATGCTAGTTTATCGACGCCACTATTTTTGGAGGTTGAAAGATCCTTAATATCAACACCGCATGATTTTGCGAATCCGCTTGCGGCCGGGGTAGGGTTACCTTTGTCATCATAGGCAGCGCTCAATGCAGGCCCTAACCGGAAAATTTCTTTATCTTCTTGGGATTCTGGGAGGCCTGTTATTAGGACAGCAAGTCTCCTCGGTGTTGCAAATTGTGTTATTGAATCAAAAACTAGACTTTCATTTTCAAGTGCCCCGGTTATCAATTTTTCTAGCGCGCCAGCAAGTGGCCGAAGGGCTTTAGGAGGCAGTTCTTCGGTTCCAATTTCGATTAAGAGATCTCGAATAGGCATAAGTGGTTAGTCTAAATACTCTTTTAGTAATTCTGCTGGCGCTAACGGAAAACCCAACGCTTTTCGACTATTAAAATATGCCTCGGCGACTAATCGTGCCAGCGTACGGACGCGCAAAATAAACCTTTGTCTTTCTGTTACTGAGATCGCTTTCCTCGCATCTAGCAAATTAAAATAGTGTGAAGCCTTCAGAACTTGTTCATAAGCTGGCAGAGCTAGGCCTTCATTAATTAACTTATTACACTGTGATTCGGCATCATCAAAATACGAAAATAACAAAGGAACGTCAGCTTGTTCGAAGTTAAACGCAGACATTTCAATTTCATTTTGTTTAAACACGTCACCATATGTGACGACCCCTGTAGAGTTTTTCGTCCAGACTATGTCATAGATACTATCGACCCCTTGAAGGTACATAGCTATTCTTTCAATACCGTATGTAATTTCACCGCTAACAGGGTGGCATTCTAGCCCTCCCGCTTGCTGAAAATAAGTAAACTGGGTTACTTCCATGCCATTCAGCCATACTTCCCATCCTAAACCCCAAGCTCCAAGTGTTGGAGACTCCCAATTATCCTCAACGAACCGCACGTCATGAATGGACATATCTATTCCTAAGCTCTCTAGAGACTCTAAATAAAGGGCCTGAATATTCTTAGGGGAGGGCTTCAATATCACTTGGAATTGGTAATAGTGCTGGAGCCTATTAGGGTTCTCTCCATACCGGCCGTCCGTTGGACGACGACAGGGCTGCACATAAGCCGCATTCCAGCTTTCAGGTCCTATGGCACGTAAGAAAGTTGCTGGATGAAATGTTCCCGCCCCAACCTCCAGGTCCAGGGGTTGTAGGACTACACACCCTTTTTCAGCCCAGTATTGTTGTAGTGCTATGATCAAGCCTTGGAATGTATTTAGATCGTAATTATTAGTCATAGTTTTTATGAGCTGATCATAAAGTCAAGGGGCTGCAATTATCCTCGATTATCTGGCTCTTATCTATAGCGTCTGAGTATGTTGTCTAAAGTTCTTTAGTCTTCTTTGAGCGACAAAATTGCTAATTCTTTTAGTAACTTTAAAATAGGGGGAGGTGAAAGTTTTATAGGTTACTTATTATTCAATCGATACAATTCATACTATTCAGGATATTCTTACAGCTGAGCGCTTGGCTTCCCCTAACTTTGTTGCACAGTTGCGCCAAATTCTGGGGATATATTCTGTATTGCCTACCGACGAAAGCACGAAGGATAACAAGCAAGAATCTTTCAGCCTGTTTTGCTGCCAAATCTAATAAAGAGATTAGCCAATTAACACGCGCAAGCTTAACCAGTACCGCTTGTACTGCATTAGAAATGGGCAAGTCATGGTTACCGCCTATGCCCAAGACCCTAGCAATGGTGGTTGAAAGCGAAGGGGAAGCAGCTTTTCTTAGTGCGGTAGAGTCTGGCGATGGCGTTATTCTTGTCGCCCCTCATCTCGGAAATTGGGAAATTTTCGCATTCTATTTATGTAAACATTTGACCTCTACTTGGCTGTATCAGCCGCCTAAGCTCAAGATGCTTGATCGATTAATAACGCGAACTAGATCTCGTGGTGGGATATTAATGGCTCCAACAAATCAAGTAGGCGTATCACGGGCACTAAAGGCTCTAAAGCGAGGTGAAGTGGTTGGGGTATTGCCAGATCAGGTTCCATCTAGAGCAGGAGGAAAGTTTGCGCCATTCTATGGCGAGCCGGCGTTAACGATGACGCTTATAAGTAAGTTAGTTCAGAAAACTCAAGCTAAAGTATTTTGCGGGTTTGCTAAGCGCCTTCCGCGAGCCAAAGGCTATAAAGTTATTGTAGCGGAGGCTGATTTTGGGATTTATAGCAGTAATCTAGAAGAATCACTCACCTCTCTGAACACAACTATAGAAGACAATATTAATAAAGCAGTTGAGCAATATCAGTGGGAATATGCGCGCTTTCGTAAAACTCCTGAGGGCACTAAGTTTTATTAGTATTTGCATAAAATTTTTGTCTTACCTTCGCCAAAACATTGGCGTAAATAATACTAGTAATGTAAATACCTCTAGCCGGCCAAGCAACATTGCAACGCATAAAATCCATTTTGCTGTGCCAGGCAGGTCTCCGTAAGTCGCTGATACGCTTGCTAGGCCAGGGCCTAAATTATTGATGCATGCGCCAACTGCGCTAAATGCAGTAATAATGTCTAGTCCGGTGGCCAATAAAGCAAGCAGCATCAACATAAACGCCATAACATATACAGCAAAAAACCCCCAAACGGATTCAATCACCCGGTCTGGAACTGCGTTGCGACCCAATTTAACTGGAATAATTGCCTTTGGATGAATCAAACGCTGTACTTCCCGAAAACCTTGCTTAAATATTAGCAATATTCTAATTACTTTCATTCCTCCACCCGTTGATCCAGCACAAGCCCCAATAATCGCAGCATATAAAAGAATATAAGGCAGAAAGAGTGGCCATGAATTAAAGTCGGCGGTAGTGAAGCCAGTAGTTGTAGCAAATGAAACGACTTGAAAAACACCTCTCCTCAAAGACTCAAATGCACCATCATAAATTTGTGAAAAATATAAAACGCTTACAGTTACCGCTGAAATAAGGATTAAAAGAAATGCATAAAAAAGAAACTCAGGGTCACTTATATAATGACGGTAAGAGCGTTTTTGCCATGATGTAAAATGCAGAGCAAAATTAATACCAGCTACAAACATAAATACTATGGCCACAAGCTCAATTGCCGGATTTTCAAAATACGCAAGGCTTGCATCATGTGTTGAAAAGCCACCAATTGCTATTGTGGTAAAGCTATGCCCAATTGCATCAAACAAATCCATGCCAGCCAATAAGTATGATATTGCACAAATTATTGTAAGAGATAAATAAATGTACCAAAGTGCTTTTGCAGTTTCGGCAAGGCGGGGTAAGAGTTTGTTGTCCTTAACAGGGCCTGGGCTTTCTGCTCGATAGAGTTGCATACCCCCGATTCCAAGCATGGGCAATAGAGAAATCGCTAAGACGATTATTCCCATACCGCCTAGCCACTGTAGCTGTTGTCGATAGAACAATAGAGATTTGGGCAATTGATCCAGCCCAGAAATTACTGTCGCTCCGGTAGTGGTTAGACCAGATATGGACTCAAAGACTGCATCAGTTATAGACAGATCTAAAGCAGGTGACAGCAAAAAAGGTAAACAACCCACAATACCTAGGACGCTCCAAAATAAAGTTACAATTAAAAAGCCGTCTCTTGTTCCTAGCTCCTTCTTATTTTGTGTTGATGAAAAAAATAATAAAGCACCCAACCCGAAAATCAGAGCCATTGAGCCAAAAAACCATGGATACATAACGTCGCCATAAATAAAGGATACAATTATCGGCGGGATATTTGCCAATAAGCTAAATAGCATTAAAAGGCTGCCAAGAACTTTTAGGATAATAGATGCGTGCATTAAATGTTACTTAAAAAAAGCTAAAACCTACCTGGAATAATCGTTCAACTTTGGGAATCATTTTTCGATCGACCAGAAATAAAATAACATGATCATCAGAAGCTACAATGGTGTCATCATGAGCAATGAGCACTTTATCATCTCTGACTATAGCCCCTATAGTAACGCCTTCGGGAAGATCTATATCTTCAATCGCTTTGCCAACCACCCTGGAAGAGGTTTGATCACCATGTGCTATTGCCTCCATTGCTTCCGCTGCCCCTCTTCTCAAAGAGTGCACGTTAACAACATCTGCTCGCCTTACATGGGTTAAAAGGCTACCAATTGTAGCTTGTTGTGGTGAGATGGCGATGTCTATTTCGCCACCTTGAACCAAGTCTACATAAGCAGGATTATTTATTATCGCCATTACTTTATTTGCACCAAGTCTTTTCGCTAGCAGTGACGACATTATGTTGGCTTCATCATCGTTTGTAAGTGATAGAAATACATCAGTGGCTTCGATATTTTCATCTAGAAGAAGCTCCTGGCTAGACGCTTCGCCGTGCAACACGATTGCCTTATTTAGATGTTGCGATAAAAATGTGCATCGTTCGGCATTGTGTTCTATTATCTTTAGCTGGTAACGGTCTTCTATTGAGTCCGCTAGGCGTAGTCCAATATTTCCCCCGCCTGCAATGATTAATCTTTTGTAGGGCTTATCTAGTCGGCGTAACTCCCCCATACAACTTCTTATATTTTCTTGAGCTGCCACAAAAAATACTTCATCGTCTGCCTCTATAACTGTTGAGCCTTCTGGAATGATCGGTCTATCCTTTCTAAAAATAGCTGCTACTCGTGCGTCTATATTTGGCATATGTTGACGTAATAATCGAATCTCCTGCCCTACTAATGGGCCGCCATAAAAAGCCTTTACCGCGACTAATTGAACTTTCCCATCTGCAAAATCTAGTACCTGCAGTGAGCCCGGTAGATCTATAAGTCTTGTCATATAATTTGAGACAATAAGTTCTGGGCTAATTACGTCATCTACCGTTATGCCATGCTTTCCAAATAATTTATTACTTACTAAGTAAGATGATGATCTGATCCTGCAAATCTTTTTGGGAGTTCTAAACATCGTGTAGGCCACACGGCATGCGACCATGTTAATTTCATCGTTTTCTGTAACGGCGATTATCATATCTGCATCTTCACCTCCTGCGCGGGCAAGGACGTCGGGGTGCGATGCCTGCCCAACTATGGTGCCGACATCAATTTGATCTTTGAGCTCACGAAGTTTTTCACTGTCTAGGTCTACAATAGTTATGTCATTGGATTCGTTGGTTAAGGTTTCCGCCAACGAACAGCCGATTTGATTTGCGCCAAGAATAATAATCTTCATAGGGTCTTGTCTCTCGCGCAACAAATAGACGCCATATCAAAGCTTACGAAGTAATGAATAAAAGAAACCATCGGGACCGTCAATAGCTCCAGTGAGGAGCTGTCTTCCATACTTACATTCTACCCCCCAATCGACCGGGATGCCCTCATTTTTAGCGTTATTGGCAGATTCTAGGAATTCCTTTATCTGCAAATCGTTTTCTTTGGGGAGGATTGAGCATGTTGTGTAGAGTAAAAGCCCATTTTGTTTTAAACAAGGCCATAAGGCTCGCAACATATCAGCCTGTGTTTCCCTAAGCGACAATAAATCTTTAGGCTTTCTTAGAATTTTTATATCCGGATGACGCCGAATTACGCCTGTAGCTGAGCAAGGAGCATCAATGAGGATGCGATCGAACTGATCTCCATCCCACCATTCGCTGGGTTTTCTTGCGTCCCCAGCAATTACGTTAGCGGTTTGCTTCAAGCGGGAGAGATTATCAAAAATCTTTTCTACCCGAGATGGGGAGCTATCAAGCGACACCATTGTAGTGGGTGAGCGCTCACTTTCCAAAATGCTATTAGTTTTACCTCCGGGGGCGGCGCACGCATCCAAAACGGTTTGATCAGGATTAAGCTGTAAAATATCAGCCACTAATTGCGAGGATTCGTCTTGGATGCTCACCCAGCCTTCTTTGAAGCCGGGTATCTGCTCTACAGGCATTGGCGTTTCGATGTATATGGATGATTTTGCTATTGTCCCCGGCTTTGCACCAATCTGTTTGGCTAATAGTAATTTAAGTATATCTTCTCGAGATTTTCGGCTTAAGTTTACCCGTAAAGTTAAAGGGGGCCTCAAATTATTATTTTGCAAGATTTCTTTTGCATGTAATGGCCAAGCCGCCGCTATTTCGTTTTTTAGCCATACTGGGCACGAGTACCGGATAGTATTGTCTGCTTTTTCTAACCTAGTATTGAAATCGTCAAAATTGCGTTGGTACTTCCTAAGTACCGCGTTGATAAGATCTTTGGCCCAGGGCTTCTTAAGATCTATAGCACTTTTGACAGTTTCATTAATTACGGCATGTTCGGGTATTGATAATTCCTTTAATTGATACAAACCCACCAGCAATAGGCATTTAAGGTCACAATCTTTTCTCTTTAATGGTTTATTAAGAAGCTCATCAAGAAGATGCTCGAGCAAATAAAACCAACGACAAGTGCCAAAACAAAGTTCTTGTAAAAGAGGAGCATCGGGGTGAGAGGAAAAGTCCGCCAGAGATACTGAAAGTGAGCCACGTTGATTTATTAACGAAGCTAAAATGGTTGCGGCTGCTGCTCTGACATCAGTCATTCCTTTGTCACAACTGAATCAAATCGGTTGCCAGTCACTAGCAGGATTGCTCGCGAGTTTATTAGGTCACGTACAGCCACTGGTTTTTTGCCAGGCATTTGAATCGCATAAATTCTCAAGTTGTTATTTCCACAAGAAACTGTAAAGAAGTCGTTACCTATGTTTTGGATTACTCCCGCATCTTCCGCATTTGCCGACTCATCAATAGTTGAATCAATTACTCTCATTCGCTGCCCATCTAAGAATGTATATGCTGGATATCTACCTATACCCACTTTAACTTTACGATCTATGGTCATGGCGTCGCAATTCCAGTCTATCAACGCTTCATTCTTTTCCAACTTTTTCGCATAGCAGCTATTCGACTCATCTTGTTGTACGGAAGTTTTTAACAATTCATCTATTCGTGATAAAGCATCAACTAAAGTTGAGCGTCCCACACGCGTAAGTTTTTCTTTAAGATCCCTTGTTGTGTCCGAAGGTTTTATTTCAACTTCTGAGGTTAACAATATCTCACCAGTATCTAGACCCTCATCCATAGACATAATCGTAATGCCTGATGATTTATCTCCTGCTAGTATCGCTCTTTCTATAGGGGCTGCTCCACGCCACCTGGGAAGGAGTGATGCATGAACGTTTATGCACCCGAACTTAGGTATATCTAAAATTTTTTTTGGCAAAATTGCGCCATATGCAACCACTACAAGCACATCCGGATTCAGTTTTCTGATATATTCTTGCTCTACTGCGCTCTTTAACGATATTGGCTGACTAACTTCTAAACCTTCATTTTTGGCCAATATTTTGACCGCAGAACTAAGAATTGTTCTACCTCGACCTGCTGGTCGATCAGGCTGGGTATAAACACAAATGACATTGTGCTGGGTTTCTAAAATTGCTTGCAAATGACGAGCAGCGAATTCTGGTGTTCCAGCAAAAACTATACGTAAAGGGACCATGTTGCTCTTTTAATTATCAAGCAGATTGCTTTTGCTCTTTCTCTAGCTTCTCTCGGATGCGCTTTCTCTTAAGTGCACTTAAGTAATCTACAAAAAGCTTCCCATTTAAATGATCAATTTCGTGCTGAATGCAAGTGGAAAGTATACCGTCCGCCTCAAGCTCAAAATTTTCTCCCGCTTTATTTTGAGCCTTCACTCGAATTCCCTCTGGGCGCGAAACAGTTTCGTAAAATCCGGGAACTGACAAACAGCCTTCGTCATATTCGCTAAGATCACTTTTTATAATTTCAAAAGTTGGGTTCACAAAGATTTGTGGGATGTCCCTTTCCTCTGAAACATCTAACACTAATAACCGTTTGTGAACATTAACTTGTGTGGCGGCCAATCCTATCCCTTTCGCCTCATACATAGTCTCTAACATATTATCAATCAATATGCTTAACCTCTCATTGAAAACAGTTACGGGCGCTGCTTTTTTTCTAAGGTTAGCATTTGGAAATTCTAGAATTTGTAAAATCGCCATTTTGCGGTAGTGCCTTTAAATATATTGTTGCTTATAACGCTGCTTTTACTACAAATCATCGGCCATTATAACTTATTGATAATAGAACTTTGAAGCAAATGCTTGTCATCTCATTGAATGTATAAACTTAGCATACTATGTAATCTTGCATCGGTAAGTGGTCTGAGGTAATTTCTTCGTTTCAAATTTTTGAGCCGGTGCTGTTGAAGGGTAATTTAATGGAAGGAAATATTGAAATTGCCTGCTCACATTTAAAAAAAGGCGACATTATTGCTTACCCAACAGAGTCGGTGTGGGGAATAGGTTGCGACCCCTATGACGAGTTCGCGGTTAAGCGCATAGTAAGATTAAAAAACAGATCAATAGAAAAAGGCTTAATTCTAGTCGCTGGTGGATTGGGGCAACTTGAAGCTTTGATTGCTCCACTTGACGACGAGCTTAACGATCGCTTAAAGAACACGTGGCCAGGCCCTATAACTTGGCTGATACCTGATTACGAGAATTGCTACCCTGACTGGATTAAAGGCCGGCATTCATCGGTGGCTATCAGAGTTAGTGCGCATCCTTTAGTATTGGATTTGTGCCAACAATTTGGCCGGCCAATTGTCTCTACGTCAGCAAATTTAGCGGGAGAGACTGAGATTAAATCTAAATCAAGATTAAAAAAGCAATTTGGTAATAACATTGATTATATTTTGGACGGAAATCTTGGCGGGAGGGATAGCACCTCTGTAATAAAAGATTTGATCTCGGGGAAAATATCAAGGTAAGACGCATTGGATAAAATTGACACTAATAACTTTAAAATGTTTCTGCTGAACCTGCAGGAAGAAATTTGTGCCTCTCTGGAAAGCTTTGAATCAAATGCTTTGTTTCAAAATGACCATTGGGATAGAGAGGGCGGTGGTTCAGGTGTTTCGAGAGTAATTAGTGACGGCGACGTTTTTGAAAAAGGAGGTGTGAACTTTTCGCATGTTTTTGGAAAATCCATGCCGTCATCGGCTACGGCCGAGAGGCCTGAACTTGCCGGCGCTGCTTTTGAAGCTATGGGCGTTTCCTTGGTAATTCACCCATTGAACCCATTTATTCCTACTTCTCACGCTAACTTTCGACTTTTTGTTGCGCGAAAAGATAAAGAGGAAAGTGTCTGGTGGTTCGGCGGCGGATATGACTTGACTCCATATTATGGAAACGATGAAGACTGTGTGCACTGGCATCAATCTGCAAAATCCGCATGTGACCCGTTTGGCGTGCATTACTACCCTAAATTCAAAAAGCAATGTGATGAGTATTTTCATATAAAACATAGGAATGAGCCTAGGGGCATCGGTGGGATATTCTTTGATGATTTTAACGAATTAGGTTTTGAGAAATCTTGTCGCTTTGTGGAAAGCTTAGCGCGAAGCTACCTTACGGCCTATCTCCCAATTGTTACTAAAAGGAAAGACGAGCCTTATTCTCAAATTAATAAGGAGTTCCAGGAATACCGCCGTGGTCGTTATGCAGAATTTAATTTAGTGTACGATAGAGGAACTGTATTTGGCTTGCAGTCTGGCGCAGGTCGGATTGAATCTATTTTGATGTCTCTGCCACCAAAAGTTAGATGGACTTATGATTGGCATCCAGAAGCAGGAACTGAGGAAGAAAAGCTTTATAAGTACTATTTGAAACCCAAAGCTTGGGTTTAGTTAGCTACATAAGTTTATAAATAGGAAAGAAAATGTTTCGCTACGCTGTTGTCGGTGACCCAGTCTCACATAGTAAATCTCCTTTGATACATTCTCTCTTTGCGGAACAAACCCGGGAAGATATTTCTTATGTGGCTAAGGAAGTTGATGCTCAAAATTTTGATGATTTTGTAGTTAAGTTTTTTGCAGGAGGTGGATCGGGCTTGAATGTTACTTTGCCCCATAAGGGGAGAGCATACAAAATAGCTAAATACCGGGAACCTCGCGCTGATAATGCTGGAGCTGTTAATACATTGTTTGTCAACGAAGAGGGGGAGATTTGCGGAGACAATACTGATGGCCCCGGCCTCATAACTGACATTAAATACAACAACGGAATTGGCCTAGGCGGGAAAAATATTTTGCTAGTAGGAGCTGGGGGTGCAATCCGCGGAGTGCTTATTTCTCTCATAGAAGAAAAACCGGCTGCGATTACTATAGTGAATCGAACAATTGCTAAGGCCGCAGCATTAAAATCTAAATTTAGTAACGTTTTAGATATTGAAATATCAGATTATGAAACCCTTAACGGAAGTTTTGACTTAATTATTAATGGAACATCACTGGGAATAACTGGGGAAGTTCCACCTCTAAGTATAGAAAGCATTAATAGCCAAACGTGTTGTTACGATATGATGTACGGGAACAAAGATACTGCTTTTGTTGCTTGGGCCAAAGATAAAGGGGCTAGTGAGGTTTTCGATGGGCTAGGGATGTTAGTTGAACAAGCTGCGGAATCGTTTTTACGATGGCGGGGAGTAAGGCCTCAAACTGGTGAAATAATTAAGGCCCTAAGAAGACTATAAACTTGAGATTTAGTCAAAAAATAGCCTTGAACTAATTAATCTATAAACCTATTTTACCAAAAACGATTAGTGTTCCTCATCTCACTCGTGATTTTCTTCGTCACTGCCATGACCCCCGCCATGAATTTCCGCAGGTGTCAGTGCTACTGCATTTCTATCATGCCCCATATAGGTAAAGCGCGCTTCTTCCGCGTATTTCCCCTCTACGGCCATAAAACCAATTAAAACTAATAGAACACTAGGTGGTCCAAGTATGGTTAACGCAAGAGCCAAGCGCTCCCATACCACATGCATAAAAATAGCTACGATGAAGCCGGCCTTAAGAAACATGAATAATAATACCAGCGTCCATCGCAATGCGCCTTGTACTTCAAAATAATCAACCGCGTACGAAAATCCACTGAGCACAAAAAGTAGTATCCAGATCTTGTAATAAATCCCTAGGGGATGTTGTTGTCCTCCTTCAGCGGAAGCCATTGCTAATCTCCTCTACAGCAAATAGAAAAATGCGAAGATGAATACCCAAACCAAGTCGACAAAGTGCCAGTAAAGACCAGCAATTTCTATTATTTCGAAACCCTTATCGTCGTAGTATCCACGTTTAACCCTAAAGGCGACCCAGAGTAAATAAATTACTCCAGCACTTACATGAAGCCCATGAAAACCAGTCACCATAAAGAATATAGATCCAAATTGTGGTGCGCCAAATGGATTACCCCAAGGGCGAACACCTTCTTCAAGAATTAGTTTTGACCACTCAAAAACTTGCATTCCGACAAATGAAGCTCCAAAGGCAGCCGTAGCACAGATGAGCCAAAATGCTTTCATTTTTTCTTTGCGGTACCCCATATTAACTGCGAGCGCCATTGTTCCAGAGCTCGTTATCAATATAAATGTCATGATTGCTATTAAAATGAGGGGGATTGGCTCACCACCGCCGAAAGATAAAGCGAAAATATCGCTCTGCGATGGCCATGGTTCTGTGGTCGTTAACCGAACATTTAGGTAGCCTACTAAGAAACAAGAAAAAATAAAGGTATCACTTACGAGAAAGATCCACATCATGGCCTTGCCCCAAGGCACATGATAGGCCTGCCTGTCAGCAGCCCAGTCGTCCACTAATCCGGTTACCCCTTCTTCAGGTCCACCGCCACTTGTTATTGCTTCACTCATTAATCTTTCCCGTTAATTTTTATGTATTCGACAAAAGCGCAAAAAGTATAAACCAAACGATCAGCAGAAAATGCCAATAGAGGGTGCAAAGTTCGACGCTGAGCTTAAGGTTTAATGCGTCTTCACCTGAGAGGAGTCGAATAGAACTTTTACTCCACACCCATAGGCCACCCAAAAGATGCAAAGCATGTAAGCCTGTCAGTAAATAATAGAATGCATTTGCCGGGTTTGACGTCATAAAATAACCAGCGCTTTGTAAATTTCCCCACGTCATTAGCTGACCGGCGATAAATAAAATAGCGAATATTCCACCGCCTAAAAAAATTAGCCTAAGGTTTTTATCGCTATTGCTTTTGGTGATATTTCGCGCCCACTGGAAAAGGATACTGCTTACTATTAGCAGCCCCGTATTAAGCCAAAGCTGGCTCGGCTCAGACAATGGCCTCCAATCTGGCAGCTCCATTCTTAAAAAGTAGCCTACTGTGAAAAGAGAAAACACAACTGAAGCAACTACTAAGAAAAGAGATAGAGCTACTTTTTCATTTGGTGAGTTAAAAGCACCTTCCGGTTCTAGCCCGCCTATAACCCCCTTTCGCTCCCAGGGCTTGGTGGTTATGCTTTTAATAAGGCTCATGTATTTTCCGAGGACTCAGCGGAAGATGGGACTTCATTCTCTGGCACGTTTTGCGGAATGAAATCTTCTTTTGCACCAGGAACACTATAATCATACGCCCAACGGTATACCGTAGGTAGCGTGTCTCCCCAGTTGCCATGGATAGGCGGTGTATCGGGCGTCTGCCATTCGAGAGACGCCGCTCCCCAAGGGTTGGGATCGGCCTTAGGGCCATAACGCAGACTCCAAATTACATTAATAAAGAACAATAACTGAGTTGCCCCAACAAACAGCGCAGCTACTGTGATTGTTGTATTCAGATCTTGCGCAGAAGCTGGGATGAAGTCTGTGGTGCCTAGAGCATAGTAGCGCCGCGGGACGCCCAAGAACCCGAGGTAGTGCATTGGAAGATAAATCGCGTATGTACCTAAGAAAGTGCACCAAAAGTGCAGCTTGGCCATACCTTCATGAAACATCCGACCCGTAATTTTCGGGTACCAATGATAAAGTGCGGCAAAAACCACAAGCACCGGCGACACCCCCATCACCATATGAAAATGCGCCACCACGAAGTAAGAGTCAGAAAGTGGCAAGTCAATAACTACGTTCCCCAAAAACAAGCCAGTTATTCCGCCATGAATAAAGGTAAAGATAAAACCGATTGCGAAATACATTGGCGCATTAAGCCGAATATCACCTTCCCAAAGCGTCAAAATCCAATTGTAAACTTTGAGTGCGGTTGGAACTGCGATTATTAAGGTTGTTGTTGCAAAGAAGAAACCAAAGTAGGGATGCATACCGCTCACGTACATGTGGTGCGCCCATACTATAAAGCTGAGTCCGCCGATGGCAATAATTGCCCATACCATCATGCGATAACCAAAAATATTTTTACGAGCATGTACGCTCAAAACATCAGAAACCAGTCCGAATGCGGGGAGGGCAACAATGTATACTTCTGGGTGACCAAAAAACCAAAACAAGTGCTGGAAAAGAATCGGTGATCCACCGTTATGATCCAGTGGAGTGCCAGTTTCAATGATAGCCGGCATAAAAAAACTGGTTCCAAGCAATATATCGAAGAGCATCATAATCGCAGAGACAAGAAGCGCTGGAAACGCGAAGAGTGCTAGAAGAGTTGCCACGAAAATACCCCAAACAGTTAACGGCAATCTCATCATAGTCAAACCGCGGCAACGATACTGTAAAACGGTTACAACGTAATTTAGGCCGCCCATTGTTGCGGCGACGATGAACACCGCGAGTGAAATAAGCATCAGAACGATGCCCATATCGTGACCGGGGGTTCCGGCTAGATTGGTTTGCGGAGGATAAAGCGTCCAACCGCCGCCCGTAGGACCTCCGCTAACAAAGAAGCTAGCCATAAGAATGATGACAGAAAGTAGGAAAACCCAAACAGATAACATGTTTAAGAATGGGAACACCATGTCACGGGCGCCGCACATAAGCGGGATCATATAGTTACCAAACCCACCCAGGAAAAGTGCTGTTAGGAGATAAACAACCATTATCATGCCGTGCATGGTCACAGCTTGATAGTAGAAACTAGGATCAATAAATGTTGCTGTTTCAGGGAAACCAAGTTGCATCCGGAAGAGCAGCGATAACACCAGGCCAACTATGCCTGTGAATACTGCTAAACCACCATATTGAATGGCGATGACTTTGTGATCTTGACTCCAGACATATTTTTCCACAAAGCTATGTGGATGGTGCATCTCCATCTCATGGTCTTGATCCGCTAATGGTACGTAAGCCATTAATTCCTCCTAAATTCTCTTTCCTATTGTGGCCGCAGGCCTAACCACATCTTTAATACAGGTTTACTGTAACGTGTTGATATATGCCGCCACGTCATTAATTTCTTCGAGACTACCCATGGCTGTTGCCATAGAAACCATTTGCTCGCCATAGGTATCATTCGGATGCATTCCCCGAATTCCGGCTAAGAAATTGTTAATTTGTGTAACAAAGTACCAGTCACTCATTCCAGCGAGTGCCGGCGCATCCGTATACCATGTGCCGCTGCCATCATCTAAATGACATGCAGCGCAGTTTCGATCGTAGATATCTTCGCCATTATTAACATCCCCAATTACGGTCATTGGAATTGCTTCATCCGGGAAAGTTTCTATGTATGCGGATATATTTCTAATAGCAGCATCGTCGGGCAGCGTCATTGCCATTGGCACCATTTGAGCACCGTAGGTGTCGCCATCGCCCCCGCGAACGCCTTCTTTAAAATACTTTAATTGCCTCTCAAGATACCAAGCCGGCTGGCCCGCAAGTTTAGGGCTATTTAATTGTTGATTTCCCTCGCCTTGTGCTCCATGGCAAGCAGCACAAACTGCATAGGCGGCTTGACCGGCAGCAATATTTGGTTCAACGATTGATTGTGTTTCTGCAAACGTGGGCTGCTCGGCGATCCATGAATCGAATTCTTCTTGTGACTCAACAGTAACAGAGCCTCGCATAACATAGTGTCCTATGCCGCATAGCTCTTCGCATAAAAGGTCATAGGTCCCTTCTCTTGTAGGATCAAACCAAAGATATGACACCATTCCAGGTACCATATCCATCTTGACGCGAAACTGTGTAACGGTATAGTTATGAAGCACGTCGTGAGAGCGAAGTAGCGCCTGAACCGGCTGGTTTACAGCTAGGTGCATGTTAGGATCGTTTACCACCACGTCGTCTTGTCCATATGGGTCTTGCGGATTTATACCGAAAGGGTTTGCTTCGGTGACGTTAGATACATCTGCAGCGCCTAGTTGGCCGTCTGCACCTGGATAGCGGAATTGCCATTGCCACTGGGACCCTAATACCTCGTATTGCACAGCTGCTTCTGGAACAGTTACAAAATTCGCCCAGACAAAAAGACCTGGCGCAAGCATCGCTACTACGCCTATTGTTGTGATGACGGTTAGATTTGTTTCTAATTTATGATTTTCAGGCTCATATTTCGCTTTGTGTCCGGGTCTATGGCGGTACTTGTATACGCACCACGCCATAAACAAATTCAAGATTACAAAAGCCACGCCAGTCACAACGAAAGTCACGTTAATCGTGAAATCAATAAGCCCCCAGTCTGTTGCAATCTCAGTGAAATACCAAGGGCCACCTAGGGCCTGCGAGAAATGGAAAATTACTGTTCCTATTACTAGGAGAACAACAACGATCGCTAAAGCCATAAACCTGTATTCCTTCTATATTTTACGAACGCATTCACGCCGGCATGAAGAGATAATTGTCGTCGTGCCCTGCGGAAAATTTAGTCTTATTATTATCATTATTATTTTAAGGAACTAGAGCATTCAACTTTAAATTCTTAATTTGAAGGGCCTTAAACATTCAAACTCCCAAGGCCTACCCTATGCTATCCCTTGTCTTATTATAACCTGAACGGCGTTTTTGTGCTTTCCCAACTGATTGATTTACATCAATGTAATCAAAAGTTTTTGCAAATTTACGCGCAACGGAATCCTATAGAATATTGCCTTTTATCGCAAGCAATAATGGCGCTGTGTACCCATATTTCTTTGGGGTAAGGATGATTTTAGAAAGCCTTAAATTTACCCGTTAGACTTAAGGTTATTGTGGGTTTAAAATTTAGTTTAAAGCTTAAGACATTCCTGTTAAGTTGGCTTGAGATTCGCAGAGGTTCATGGTTGAATACCCGCGCCTAAAATGGGTAATTTGTTAAGCAATTACCCATTTAATTTGCCTAAAATTAGTTTAATTCTTAAAGATCTGTGACTGAACTTACTTCCAACCCAATCACAAATTGGCGCGACTATTACGAGATGTGTAAGCCTCGGGTAGTGATGTTGATGATTTTAACGTCTCTGGTAGGTATGTTCCTGGCCGTTCCGGGCATGGTTCCTCTCGATGTGCTTATTTTTGGAAATGTGGGAATAGCGCTTGTTGCATCATCGGGTGCTGTTGTTAATCACTTCATCGATCGTAAAATTGATATAAAGATGAAGCGGACACATAATCGGCCACTTCCTCAAGGGCGGGTTAGCTCTGCGCAGACAATTATTTTTGCTATTGCCATTGGTATATTGGGCATGGCAATTTTATTGTTTTGGGTAAATCCACTTTGTGCTTGGCTAACTTTGGGGTCATTCATCGGATATGCCTTCATTTATACAGGCTATCTAAAGCATGCGACTCCGCAAAATATAGTAATCGGCGGTCTTTCTGGTGCTATGCCGCCCTTGCTAGGATGGTCTGCCGTTACAGGAACCATTGAACCTGAGGCGCTTATATTGGTGTTGATATTTTTTGCTTGGACTCCCCCACACTTTTGGGCTTTAGCAATACATAGAAAGGATGAATACGCTAAAAGTGGTGTGCCGATGTTGCCGGTAACTCATGGAGAACAAGTCACAAAGGTGCACATAATCTTTTATGCTGGCACTCTGCTTGTTGTTAGCTCAATGCCTTACTTCTTTGGGATGAGTGGAATTTTCTTTTTAGCCTCCGCAATGTTACTGGGAGCTGGGTTTTTGTTTTATTCTTGGCTATTGATGCTTAAGCCTGGACCAACCACTGCGATGGATACTTTCCGCTATTCTATTGTTTATTTGGCTATATTGTTCGTGGCCCTTGTGATCGACCACTATCTTTTTTGATTTCCCTTGAATCGTGCGACTTTCGCCCTCTCTTAAATTAGGTTTGATCGCATTCTTAGCCGTTGATCTGGCTTTAGCGCTTATATTGGGCTCTCTTTACATTTTGCGTGCTGATTTGAGATTGAAGGACGAATTGCGGGATATTGGCGCAACAATTTATGAAGAAGCTTTTGTTATTAATAATTTTGAATTACTTGATCAAGATGCAAATTTATTTACCCTCGATGATTTGAGGGGCGACTGGAGTCTAATTTTTTTTGGTTTTACATCCTGTCCAGATATATGCCCGATCACCATGAGCGAGCTCAAAAGATTCGCAGATACTTGGCTTGAAGCCAGACAAAAACAAGAAGTAAATGTTATTTTAGCGACTGTTGACCCTAATAATGATGACCCGAGCTCTATGAAGGAGTATTTGGGCGAGTTTAATTCTAGCTTTTTGGGGCTAACAGGCACTCAGGCTGAGCTAAAAGGTTTGGCGGAGTCACTTTTTGTTGGTTTCGGGGAATCGATGAGCACTGAAGTCCTCGCAGCAACTGCCCACGACGGGCACTCTAAAGAGCTAGGTAAAGCGAGATTTTCTATAGACCATAGCAGTCACATCTCCGTGATAAACCCTGAGGCAGAATTGTTTGCCGTGATTAGGCCTCCACACCGCGCTCATGATTTAGTCCAAGCATTGGAACTTATCATCGAAAAATATTAGTTTTTATTCGAAGCGCTAGGGTAAAAATACAGCACTGCGAAAAAGATACTCGCTATGACTACAATTGTCGGACCAGCCGGGCTATCTAAGAAAAACGCTCCGAATAATCCCAAAATAATTGATAGGGATCCTATGAGGCTAGCAATTAAGGCCATTTTTTCAGGAGTTTTCGCGAGTCTTCTTGCTGCCGCTGGGGGTATGATAAGTAATGAGGTAATAAGTAAAACGCCAACGATTTTCATAGCAACAGCTATAGTCAAGGCAACCAATACGACTAAAATTAGATTGGATTGTTTTACATTGATCCCCTCTACCTCCGCGATTTCTGCGTGAACCGTGGCCGAAAGGAAATTATTCCAATTTTTAGCAAGCGCCAAAATCACAATAGCTGTAATCAAGAAGACCCAAACTAAATCTCTTGAACTTATCGTTAGCATTGAGCCGAAAAGATAGGCTTCTAGATTTACTCGCAGGGAATTTGCTAAAGAAATAAATACTACGCCAACTGCTAATGAGCTATGGGCCAATATTCCTAGTAGCGTGTCAGTAGAAAGAGAGGGGTTGCGATCTAAAAATGCGAGTAGCACACCTAACACAAGACAGCTTAGTATTATGCTTAGCTGAGGGTCGCTATCGGTAAGTAAGCCGATTGCTACGCCGAGCAGGGCAGAATGAGCCAATGTATCTCCAAAATAAGACATACGGCGCCATACTATAAATGACCCTAGTGGGCCTGCTATGATTGCGAGGCATAATCCTGAGACCAAAGCGGCGAGGAAAAAGTCAGATGTTATCAATTGTATAAAATTTTCCATTACTCTGAAGACTTAATCTGACCTGTCATATCATGCTCATGGTTGTGATGGTGCGCATAAATAGCTAGGTTGTTAGATGAGCTAGCACCGAATAGCTCCAAAAATGCAGGGTCGTTGCTGATATCTTCTGGTTTGCCGTGGCAACACACATGATGGTTCAGGCAAACAACTTCGTTAGTAGTAGACATTACTACATGTAAATCATGTGAAATCATAAGTATGCCGCAGCCTTTTTCTGCGCGAATTTCGTTAATCAAATCATATAGTTTAGATTGCCCTGCAATGTCTACTCCTTGCGCCGGCTCGTCTAAAATTAGTAGGTGCGGGTCTCTCAACAGCGCTCGGGCTAATAGGACTCGCTGCATCTCGCCTCCGGAAAGCGAGGTTATTTGCTGTCCTTTAAGGTGGTTGATACCGAGTCTTTCAAGTAAGTTCGCTGCTTCATTATCTTTTCTTGGCCTCACGAGCCTTAAGAAGCCTGCAACAGTTATTGGCAAAGTTGAATTAATTATTAACTTCTGTGGCATATAACCAATTCGAAGGCTTGGCCTCAAATAAATAGAGCCTTTGTCTGCTCTGAGAATTCCAAGAATTATTCTGATTAAGGTCGTTTTCCCAGCGCCGTTTGGACCAATCAGGGTTAAAATTTGGCCTTCATGAATTTTTAAATTGATATCCTGTAGAATTGTTTTTGATGATATGGATTTGGAAACACCTTCTGTTGCTAGAAGGAGTTCGCTATTTGATTTTACTGTATCTTTGTTATGTGTCATCTGTTTTTCAATGAGCTTTTATCAATGTTCAAGCAATTTTCCGCAAGGGTAAAGAAGAATTACCCGCTACTGGTGCGATGATATATGATAGCACTGATGTCAAAATCTATTCGCTTATTAAGGCTAATTGCCATTTTGTCTTTACTCTATAGCGCCCAGCTAGCTGCAGCGGAAATTTCTGTGGCAACAACAAATAGGCCGTTACAGCTAATCGCACAAGCAATTATGCAAGATCATGGCTCTGTAAGTGCTTTAATTGATTCAAAAGATTCTCCTCACCATTATGCATTAACTCCCGGAGACCGTTTGATTATTGAAGACGCTGATATTTTGTTGTGGATTGGTCCTGAGTTTGAAGTAGCTTTGTCTGATATTTATCGGGGGAATAATGGGGTTAAATCGATACTAACAGTGGCTGATATTCCCGATCTTACAATCCATAGCCTTAGCGACGGTCAGGACGACCCGCATTTTTGGTTAAGTACGGATAATGCACTTTTGATAGCGGGTGAACTAGTTCTCTACTTGTCAGAAATAGATCCATCAAAAGAGAAAAGCTTTCAGATAGCTTTTGATAATTTTGAATTAAATGTGTCTAAAGCAGATCTATTAATAGAAGAGTCGCTATTGCGTTTTCGTGATACGTCTTTCTTGGTTTTTCATGACGCTTTTCAGTATTTCGAGAAGCAGTTCGGTCTTACCGCCGGTGAGTCTTTGTTGCAAGACCCCGAAATGGAACCAAGTATGAATGAATTGCTAACTATTCGGCGCAGAGTTGAAGATTTATCTGTTAGTTGTCTCTTTTTGGAGCGGGGTGCCAATGATGCCTTGGTTTCGACGATTTTTGGTGACCAAAAACCGAACCGAGAGTTTGTCGATTTATTGGGGTTTGAAGTTGCAGATGGCACTCAGGCATATGTTGATTTAGTTACTGGTGTTGCTAATTCATTTAGTGCCTGTCTAAGTGAGGAATAATCTAGTTGGGCAAGGAAATCTCAAGTGACACCAAAGATCTAGTTCTCGTTGACGGCTCATCCTATCTTTTTAGAGCGTTTCATGCTTTACCCCCGCTGGTAAATAGTAAGAATCAGCCGACAGGCGCAGTCAAAGGCGTTATCAATATGATTCGGGCGCTGATAAAAAGCTGTGAGCATAGCAACATTGCGGTCGTTTTCGACGCTAAAGGCAAAACTTTTCGCAACAATATATTTAAAGAATACAAAGCGAATCGGCCCCCAATGCCAGATGATTTGCGCAGTCAGATAAAGCCTATACATGAAATTATTGCTGCTATGGGTCTGCCATTGCTAGTTATTGACGACGTCGAAGCAGATGACGTGATTGGTACGCTCTCCCATCGTGCAAGTAAAGCGAATATCGACACACTTATTTCAACTGGCGATAAAGATTTGGCTCAGTTAGTTAATGAAAATGTTACGCTTTTAAATACCATGTCAAACGAAACCTTAGATATCGATGGGGTCGTGTCTAAGTTTGGAGTCATGCCGGATCAGATAATCGATTATCTCGCGTTGATGGGAGATAAGTCCGATAATATCCCCGGAGTTCCTGGCGTGGGACCAAAAACTGCTGTGAAATGGTTGCAACAATACGATTCCATGGAAGGAATTATTGAAAATTCAGGGTCCATTGATGGAAAAGTTGGCGAGCGGTTACGTGATAATATCAATCTCTTGAGGCTTTCCTATGAGCTTGCGACTATAAAGCTTGACGTTGATTTGGAAGTATCGATAGATGAATTAACTAGTAAACAAGAAGACAAAAAAGCCCTTTATACTCTGTTTTCAGAATTAGAATTTAAAACCTGGGTTAGGGAGTTAGAAGAAAATGGTATAAGTGGCACCATAAAAGAAGAATTAAATAAGCCTACTAGTGCGCGAGAAAATGCTGAGAAATTTGGGCGGAATTTTGATTTAAAGGTAAAGGAAGCCCGTTACTCTGTAATCAATAATCTAAAAGACTTTAATATATTAGTAAAAACTCTAGAGAAGGCTAGTCAATTTAGTATTAACTTTGAGTTAGAAGTAGATCATTTTCTCGAGGTCGAAATCATCGGCATTAGTATTAGCTCTGAATTAGGTATTGCAGATTATATACCCCTAAGACATATGTACGAAAATAGCCCGCCACAACTTGGTCTTGATTTAGTTTTAGAGCAGCTAAAGCCCATCTTTGAAAATAAAAATATACGAAAACTTTGTTACGATACTAAGACCATAGGGCATGCTCTTCAGAACCAGGGTATTGAATTATTTTCGCCTCAAAACTTTGATGTATTAATTGCTTCTTATGTGTTTAATTCTGTGGCAACTAAACATGAACTTTCTGACATTGTAAACCATTACCTTGGTTTAAACTTATCTAATACAGAAGACCTTCTTGGCAAGGGTAGAGCTAAGCTTTCGCCAAACCAAATTCCTATAGAAAAGTATTCTTCTTATGCAAATGAAAAGGCCGATTACATTTATCGGGCTTCCTTATTTTTAGGGGGAGAATTGGCGGATTGCGGAAATTTGCTCGGCATTTATGACTACTATGAGTTGCCTTTGACGAGGGTTCTTCGTCGCATTGAGCGGAATGGTATTCAGCTAGATGAAAGGGCATTGTCTAAACAAAGCTCTGAATTAGGTCGAAAATTAGAGGCACTCGAAAAGGAAATTCACACTATAGCTGGCGAAGAATTTAACATCGGTTCGCCGAAGCAACTACAAACTATTTTTTATGAAAAATTAAGTCTTCCGATATTGAAGAAAACTCCAACCGGCCAACCTTCTACAGCAGAACCTGTGCTACAAGAGCTTGCGGAAGAATATGAATTGCCCAGATTAATACTGGAACACCGATCCCTTAGTAAACTTAAATCAACTTATACGGACAAGCTTCCCTTACAAGTCAAAAATAGTACGGGAAGAGTTCATTCGTCTTTCCAGCAGGCCGTTGCTGCGACGGGCCGTCTCTCATCTATTGAGCCTAATTTGCAAAATATCCCCATCAGAACTGAAGAAGGCAGGAGGGTGCGAAAAGCTTTTATTGCTGAAGAGGGATACAAGCTCATGGCCGCGGATTATTCTCAAGTTGAGCTGCGAATTATGGCGCACCTGTCTCGCGACTCGGGACTTCTAAATGCCTTTTCAAATAATCAAGATGTTCATAAAGCAACTGCTGCAGATGTGTTTAACGTGTCACTGAATAAAGTTACACCCGAGCAAAGGCGGCGCGCTAAAGCAATCAACTTCGGCCTTATATACGGGATGAGCGCATTCGGGCTTGCAAAGCAGCTTAATGTTAGTAGAACTGATGCGCAGAAATATGTTGAACGATATTTTGAAAAATATCCTGGCGTTAAGAGCTATATGGATCAGACCAAAGCTTTGGCTGATGAGAAAGGCTATGTAGAGACTATCTTTGGCCGGCGGTTATATCTCCCAGGTATACGCGCGAGTAATGCGATGATCCGAAAAGCAGCGCAACGTACTGCAATTAATGCTCCGATGCAAGGGTCAGCGGCAGACATAATTAAGCAAGCGATGATCGATATCGATCGTTGGCTTTCGCTGGGTGATCTTGATGCCCGTATGTTGTTACAGGTACATGACGAACTGGTATTCGAAGTAAGTGAGAATGATGCGGAATTACTTGGTGATGGAGTTAAGTTTCGCATGGCGACAGCAGCCTCACTTGATGTTCCTTTGGTTGTTGATATTGGCTTAGGTAATAATCGGGATGAAGCGCACTAAGATCTTAGTTGTTGGTTTCTAGCCAGTTAGAGATCCTCTCCCTTACTTCTTCTATACCTTTATTTTTAAGAGATGAGAAAAGTTGCGCTGATACATCAGTTAGCGTTTCAAATTCTTTTTGCACTTTAAGTAAAGTGTTTTGTGCGGCCCCTCTCTTTAGCTTATCGGCTTTAGTTAAAAGAAGGTGGAGGGGGAGATTAGAATGGACAGCCCAGTCCACCATCATTCGATCGAATTCTTTTAATGGGTGACGAATATCACTAAGCAAGATCAAGCCAGATAATGGCTTTCTCTGTCTTAGATATTGCTCAAGCTCACGTTGCCACTGGTCCTTAACTTTTAGAGGGACCTTGGCGAATCCATAACCCGGTAAATCTACCAAATATTTGTTAGATTCGATGGTGAAGAAATTCAATAGTTGGGTTCTTCCGGGCGTTTTACTAGTGCGAGCAAGCCGAGACTGATTACAAATGCTATTTATAGCACTAGATTTTCCGGCGTTAGAGCGACCGGCGAAAGCAACCTCTGCAAGGCTGTTTTTGGGGCAGTCGCTGAACGTTGCAGCACTCGTTAAAAATTGGGTTTGATTAAAATTCATAATATGTGGTTATTTATATTAGGGTGCACACGTATTAATCGGCGTTTATAAGATTAAAGGGTGCCTCATTAGAGTCATTATTAGATTTAAGCTATAATGCTTGGCTGTGGATCGTATGCCAACATTATGCGTTTAAATGTGGCAAGTTCTATGACCAAAGCATTTTTTAGAAAGCGATTATTTAGTTTGTAGTTTAGAGGTAATTTTAGGAATTATCATGAAGAAATTCGTTATTGTGGTGTTGTCGATAGTTTTTGCTTTTGCCGCGACCCAGCCGCTATTTGCGCAAGGTGACGCAGCAGCTGGCCAAGCGAAATCAGCACTTTGTGCTACTTGCCATGGAGCTGAAGGCAATAGTGAAATATCCATAAATCCAAAACTAGCAGGACAAAATGTTAATTACCTAATTAAACAACTTCGCGATTATCAGTCTGGAAATCGTGTTAATGCAACTATGTCAGCTATGGTGGCAGCGCTTACTGATCAAGATATTTTGGATATAGCAGCCTGGTACTCCTCTCAGCAGGTGACTCTGGAAGGGGCAGACCTTGAGATGCTAGAACTCGGGGAGACCATTTACCGCGGGGGTATTAAGGATCTATCCGTTGCTGCTTGCTCTGCTTGCCATTCTCCAACAGGAAGCGGAAATACTCCTGCAGGCTTTCCCTCTTTGAGCGGACAGCATCCGGACTATACGTTAATGCAGCTAAAGGCTTTTAGATCGGGTGAGCGGCAAAATGACTCTAGTTCTATGATGCGCTCAACAGTAGAGCGCCTTACAGACCGCGAGCTGGAAGCTTTGTCGAGCTATGTGTCTGGTTTAAATTAGCTGCGATTAATTTTTGCCAAAATATGGCATGCGAAAAGCGGCTATGGTAACGTTTAGCGACATCCTGATATGATTCTAGACCGAAATATGGAGCTCATAATGACTAAAAACCAACTTATTAATAGAGCCTTGCAGGCATTTTTAATTCTAATGCTTCTCCCATACACAATAACAGGCTATGGGCAAATAGAACGCTTCGTTGCGGGCACTCATTATCAGGAAATTTCCAATCCAGTAAATACTAATGACTCATCGAAGGTCGAGGTTATTGAAGCTTTCTGGTACGGCTGCTCTCACTGTTTTCGCTTTGAGCCTCTGATCACTAATTGGGAAGAAAATAAGCCAGATTATGTTGATTTCCAGCGGTTCCCTGCGCTTTGGAATGGACTAATGAAGGTTCA
>JAQWTK010000072.1 GCA_029242705.1 Gammaproteobacteria bacterium
ATTATTAAAGTCACGGATTATGTCTTGATCTTTTGGGTAAGGATTAATTTTATTAAGATTTTCAGCAAGAGTTTTACCGGTTACGGTTAAGCACGAACCATCAAGCATTCCAGCATCTAACATTGTTTTCATAAGTGGTTGGATTCCGCCGATCTTAATAAGTTCTGACATAAGGTATTTACCACTTGGCTTAAGGTCGGCCACCATAGGTGTCTCTTTTCCAATCTTGGTAAAGTCGTCTAATTCTAGTTCGACCTCCATGGTGTGAGCCATAGCAAGCAGGTGCAGTACCGCATTAGTTGAACCCCCTAAAGCAATAGTAACCTTGATAGCATTTTCAAAAGCGGCACGTGTCATTATGTCGGACGGCTTTATATCGTCTTCGATCAAGCGCATTACCGCTTTTCCTGCGGTCAGACAATCGTCGATTTTTTCCTGAGAAATTGCGTCCTGAGCAGAGCTATTGGGTAAACTCATCCCCAAAGCTTCTATCGCGGAAGCCATTGTATTTGCGGTATACATCCCTCCACAAGAACCGGGACCTGGTATGGCTGTATCTTCTATCTGCTTTAATTCTATATCAGATAACGACCCAGCCGCATGCGCGCCTACTGCTTCAAAGACTGAAATGATGTTGGTGTGATTTGGGCCAGGCTGGATTGTTCCACCATATACAAATAATGATGGGCGGTTTAGGCGGGACAGGCCCATCATTAATCCGGGCATATTTTTGTCACAACCGCCAATGGCTATAATAGCATCATGGCCCATACATCCGGAGACCGTTTCAACACTGTCAGCTATGACCTCGCGGGAGACGAGCGAATATTTCATGCCCTCGGTCCCCATCGATATGCCATCAGAAATGGTTATCGCATTGTAGATAATGCCTTTCCCACCCGCTGCATCAGCACTTGTATTCACATGTTCAGCCAGCTTATCGATATGCATGTTGCAAGGGGTCACCATACTCCATGTAGAGCAGATACCAATTTGAGGTTTTTTGAAGTCGTTATCCTCAAAACCAACTGCTCGCAACATAGACCGGCTTGGAGCTTGCTCTACTCCGTCAACAACTATCTTAGAATATTTTCTTAAGTCTTTGTTATTCATGATTTTTATAAAAAATACTAGAATCTTTTTGAATGTTAATACTAATGATTTGAGCTTTTTCTATGACCACCTTTAATAAGCTAATGACATGCTCCATTTCATTTTTTGCACAAACCAAAAATAGGGCGCTACTATACACAAAAATAAAGCTGATGTGTCGTTTCAGCTATTAACCCTTTTTCTTTAATTAACCGTAAATTATGAATACCTATTACTACTATTACAGTTCTCCTATTGGTAAGTTGCTTTTAGCTGGCGATGGTAATTGTTTAAACTTACTTGGCCTTCCATCTGGTTCTATGGCGCGGGAGCATCAAAATCACTGGGTTAAAGATTCTGTGCCATTTCGAGAAGCTATGTCTCAATTGGAAAAATACTTTTCTGGAGAGCTTAGAAAATTCAATCTTATTCTCGCTCCGAAAGGCACAACTTTTCAGAAAAGTGTCTGGGAGGCCCTAACATTGATACCCTATGGTGAAACCTGGTCTTACGGACAATTGGCAAGCTATATAGGTAAACCTAAAGCATCGAGAGCTGTGGGTGCGGCAAATGGTGTTAATCCGATTCCAATTATTATTCCTTGTCATCGGGTAATTGGTGCTAATGGGAAGTTAACGGGATTTGGTGGCGGGCTTCAAATGAAAAATTCTCTTTTAACACTCGAGTCTACAAAAAAATAAGCACGCGCTTTCAATTTTTTCCTTTAGCCAGCGGAATCGCTAGTTCGTTTGCTTCACCAATTTAAAACCTTTTAGTAATGTGTTTTTAAAGCGTACTCACTGGTATATTGCAATAATCGTTAGCTAGGCGGTTAAATTTAAAACATAAGATGTTTAAGTCACTGAGACCAAAAAATGTTAAGTAGCCAACAACAAATAATTTCATTCGTTAATGAGAGATTAAAGGATAAAAAAGCCGTTTGGCTTTGCACGATTCTCAAAACTTGGGGTTCTTCACCGCGACCAATTGGCGCGATGATGGCTTGCACGGTCGAAGGAGAGTTGGTTGGCTCTATTTCCGGTGGTTGTATCGAAGAAGACTTTTTGGAACAGCTTCGAAATGGCACGCTTAAGGAGCAATTTAACATTGATAGAAAGCCCTTTACGGTCAAGTATGGTGAGACCGAGGCAGAACAGACAAGATTAAAACTCCCATGTGGTGGACAGCTTCATGTTCTCTTAGAGCTTATCGAACCCTCAGAACTAAATAATGCTGTGTTTTCTCAGCTAACTACGGCTCTTGAGAGTCATACTAAGATAAGCCGAGTTCTTGATTTAACAACTGGAAACATTGGTACTGAAGTATATAGCTCTGAAGAAGCGTTAGTTATTCAGGGCAGTAAGATTATTCATAGTTTGAGTCCCATGTATCGTCTGCTGCTTCTTGGAGCAGGTGATGTTGCTAAATATGTCGCGGAGATGGCGTTAGCCTTGGAGTACGATGTAACCTTATGTGACCCGCGACCCAAATACTTAGACAACTGGTTCGTAGAAGGTGTTGATACCGTCTCTAACCTTCCGGATGATGTTGTTAGAGAATCTTTTAATAATGCTTATAGTGGAATTATAGCCCTAGCTCATGACCCTAGAGTCGATGACATGGCACTAATGGAGGCATTAAAAACGAATGCCTTTTATGTTGGTGCTATGGGCTCCGAGCGAACATCAGCGGCTAGAAGAGAGCGTTTACCTGAGCTTGGATTAACGAAAGAAGAGATTAATACTCTGCATGCGCCCATTGGACTTGATATCGATAGTAAGACGCCGGCAGAAATCGCTATATCAATTATGGCTGAGGTCACTGCTGTGAGGCATCGTGCTAAATTGCTTTAAATAGCAAATTAACATTTATCAAATAACAGATATTTGAAGTGTGTGTCGCAAAATTTTAGTGGAGCAAAACGAGGCTCAATCAATAAAGATTGAGCTCTTGATTGTCTGCTCAAACTGACCTGTTATGGAAAAAGGTTAGCAAGGGTAGCTTTGGCTTCTTCACCCGCGGTGTGATTGAGATTAGCGATAATGCCGGCTAATTGTTTCGCGCGATCCGGAGCCTGCTCATTGGCTTGGATTCTTGCCATCGCTGCTTTACCTTCGTCGGTTGCTCCGTGGCTAATATTGGAAACGGCTGAGGCCATAGCTTTAAGGGCATCAGCCACTGCAGCATTCCCAGAAATTTCTGAAAGAGCGGCTTTGTCTGCATCCGACGGGAAATGATTCAGTGAGGCAACGATGTCAGCGATAGTTTTTGCCGCTTCTAAGTTAGCACTATTACCTTGCGGTCCTCTCTGAGCTATCGCTGCAGTCGATATAAATCCTCCTAATACCAAAATTAGCAAGCTCTTTACTAATAATTTTCTCATGGGCTCCTCCTATTTTCGAAACAATAGTTAAATAACTTGCTAAATATTAACTCAATCTCAATATATTAACGACAGGGCTATTGTAGAAATTTTTTCGAGCCCGATAACGTCATAGTTCCGCGCGCAAAGGCCAGGGCTTGGCTTCCCCTAGCTGTTTGGCTAATCTTAATAATATGGCGTCATCGCCCCACTTTCCCGTAAACATAACACCTACAGGTAAGCCATTTTGAGACTGGTGTAAAGGAACTGACATGCTTGGTTGACCCGTTCCATTATAAATTGAGGTAAAGCCGCCATACGCTCTAAAGCAATTAGTATAATTCTTCATATCTTCACTATTCATATTTAGCCAGCCTAATTTTGCGGGTTCTTTAGATAGAACAGGAGAAATAATTATGTCGTAAGACTTATGAAAATTGCCGAGCGCTAATTCCGCTGAGTACAGAGTTTCTCGAGCTTTTAAATATTGACCTGCGGTAACTTTAGCTCCGAGTGATGCAACGATACGCGTGGAATTTTCGATGTCTGCTTCTTCTAATGGAATCCCTAGCTGGTGGAGACGAGCATCAATGCGCTGAAAAATAAACGTGTTGATCATCTTGGACATGGCCGATATCACCGGGGTGTAATCTAAAGGGTGCTTAATTTCTTCGACTTTATGCCCTAGCGATTCGCAGAGTTGCCCTGCTAGAGTGACTCCATCAAGACAAACTTGGTCGATAGGTTGGTTTCCGGGATGAGTCAACTGTAATCCGATTCTTAGGCTCCCTTGTGATTTTTTTAGATTAGATAAAAAAAAGCCCTCGGTAACAGGCATTGGAAATAATCGAGGACAATCTAATTTGATGGCGTCTAAAAATGCTGCACTGTCCCGAACCGTTTGGCTTACAACATGCCCTACGCTCATTCCATCCCAGCTACCAAGGGGTTCATTTTCTATAGAGGTAAGTCCCCGGCTTGGTTTTAATCCAAATAAGCCACAACATGCTGCGGGCACACGAATTGATCCTCCTCCATCTGTAGCATGAGCGACTGGGGATATTCCGGCAGCCACTGCAGCAGCAGCGCCGCCGCTTGATCCCCCTGTCGAATACTCTAGGTTCCATGGGTTTCGTGTGACCCCGTTAGCAACGGGCTCAGTGGTTATAGTTAGTCCGAACTCTGGTGTATTAGAAAGGCCAAAAATATTGAGTCCCGCGCGTATATAGTCTTCCACAATTTTTGAAGATTTTTCTGCAGTATAGTTCTTGAAAAGGTTACTTCCAAAAGTGGCAGGTAGACCTTTTACTGTACTTAGATCTTTTATTAAAAAAGGGATACCAGATATAGGGCTTGTCTTAAATAGCTCTCTGTTTTTATCTAGATGCTTTGCTTTGATAATCGCCTGCTCGTAGTTTTCTGTTACGATTGCGTTAATCTTGGAGTTAACTTCTTCCGCACGATCAATAGCGGAGTGCGTCAGCTCTTCCGCTGTAAAATCTTTTCTGCGTAACCCTTCGCATAGCGAGATAGCATCTTTATCGAGATAATCGGAGGGAGTTAGCATTTTCTTAATAGCCGCTAGTTATCATCTTTTTAAAATAGCGCAGATATGGCTTTTCGGATGAATGATTAAATCTATTCTATATGTACACTAATCAAACCTTCCGCCAGTATACCAATTAACATCTATAGTGCTTTCGTCTACTTTGTTGGCGACATCTAATACTAGTGCAAATAATGCCATCCGTATAAGAACCCCATTATCAGTTTGTCGGAATATAGCTAGATTAGGATGCTGATTTAAGTCACTGTCGAGTTCGTTTGCCTCTTCACGAGAATCTCTTGGAAGAGGGTGCATAATAACCGTATTGGGCTGACAGTTTCGGGTATAAATAGCTTGGTTCAGTCGAAATCGACCCCTGTAGACATCTGCTTCAAGTCTGGTTCGAAAACGCTCTTCTTGGATGCGAGTAAGATAAATTGTGTCGTTGTCATTTAAACCAGATTCCATCTCATCCGTTTCAATCACAGAGTGCCCCGCCTCTTTTAGTTTCTCGACTATTTCGACAGGCATTTTGAGTTCTTTGGGTGAGATAAGGGTAAAACTTATTTTTTTATAAAGCAGTAGAAGCTGAGAAAGCGAGTGCACAGTCCTCCCGTGTTTCAGATCACCTACCAGTGCGATATGCATGCCATCAATTTGCCGAGTTTTAGAGCTAAGTTCTTTGTCTATTGTCTAAAGATCGAGGAGTGCTTGGGATGGGTGTTCGTTAGACCCATCTCCGCCGTTAATTACTGGTACGCGACTCGCTTTCGCAAACTCTGCAACTGAATTAGCTTTTGGGTAGCGCATAACGATAACATCGCTATACCCTGAAATTACCCGCGCGGTGTCATATAAAGACTCTCCCTTGGTAATGGAAGAGGTTTCTACATCGGTTGTTTCCCTAACGTGGCCGCCTAAGAGGTTAAAGGCGCAGCCAAAACTGACTCTTGTCCGAGTGCTGGGTTCGAAGAACATGTTGCCAAGAATGGCACCTTCTAATGATTTGGTAATTTTACGACGCTGCGCGTAAGGCTCCATTGTATTTGCAACTTCGAATACTCGCTCAACGTCCTGACGCTCGAACTGCTTAACGCTGATTATATGTGATCCGCGAAAGTCCATAACCGAAATAGATATCTTATTAAGTAGTTGTCAAATAGCTAATCTTCTACGCTATTTTTCTTTATCTTAATGATATTACTACAAATGAGGAGTCGATTGCAGTTAACATGTTAGATATTCTTATTATAGGTTCTTGTTTAATTAAATCTTGTGGTTGTTATGATGAGCCCGCCTAGTATTTATTGGTATGACTTTGAGACTTTTGGGTCTGACCCCCGGACTGATCGAGTGTGCCAATTTGCCGGTATTCGAACAGATGAAGACCTCAATATTATAAGTGAACCTCTAGTCATCTATTGCAAGCCATCCAATGATTTCTTGCCAAATCCTTTTGCTTGTCTCATAACAGGAATTACTCCGCAAAAAGCATTATTAGAAGGTATAAATGAGGTAGAGTTCGCTCAACAAATTAATAGAGAATTCTCGGCGCCTGGTACATGTGTTGCTGGGTACAATAACATTCGATTCGATGATGAGTTAATGCGGCGGTTATTGTACCGGAATTTCTTCGATCCTTATGAACGTGAATACAAAAATGGAAATTCTCGGTGGGACATAATTGATATGTTGCGGCTTTGTGGTGCGACTCGGCCAGAGGGTATTAATTGGCCAAAAAAAGAGAATGGTACTAACTCCTTTAAGTTAGATGAATTAACCGTCGAAAATAATATTGATCATAAAGATGCCCATGATGCGTTGGCCGATGTTTTTGCGACCATAGAGATGGCTAGGTTAGTGAAACGACGACAACCCAAACTTTACACTCATGTGTTTAAGCATCGTCAAAAAAATGAAGTTAAAGCTGCGCTTGATGTAGTTGTGCAAAAACCAATGTTACATGTATCAATGCATTACTCTGCAAAAAAAGGCTGTCTGGGGCTCGTTTTACCAATTTGTCCACATCCAACACAGAGTAATAGAATTATTGTCTATGACTTAAGCTATGACCCGTCTACCTGGATAAATCTTGAGGCTGAAGATATCAGGAATCGCATTAATACTAAACGAAAAATCCCTCTAAAGGTAATACCAACAAATAGCTGTCCGGTCCTCGTAACTCCAAAAATACTATTGCAAGAGCAACAGCAAAAATTTTCTTTAGATATTGGTTCTTGCCTAAAGCATGCAAAGTTATTGCAGTCCAATTCTGCGATAAAAAAAGTAGTTGCGGAGGCCTATAAGGTCGAGCACGTATCAGAAGAAACCGATCCTGATTTTATGATTTATGCAGGAAAGTTCTTTGATGAACATGATAAGCAATTAATGGTTATGATAAGAAATACTAACCCTAATGATCTTGGGCGGTTAGATTTGCCTTTTCACGATAATCGTTTGTCGGAAATGTTTTTCCGTTATCGAGCAAGAAATTTTAATGAAACGCTTAGTGAAGAGGAACTAAATCGTTGGGATGAGTTTAGGCGAAAAAAATTCAAGGATACAGATGCGATTAATACATTTAAGGAGAATTTACAAAAAGCAAGCATCCATCTTAGCGAAGGAAATGCGATTAAAGGCGAAGAAGTACTATCTAGTTTAGATCAGTACGCAATTCAGTTAGAGGATTCGCTTAAATTATAGGTGTTTGTGGCTGTTCCATAAAACAAAGAATATTTCTCCTGCTTACTAAAACATTTTGTTATTCGTTTGAAAGAATTCCAGAGAATATTATAACTGCAAGAGACTTTGTCGACAGGAAAGTTGCTCTCAAACATACACCGCTGTGGCGTAAATTTCTCAATACAATGGAGTAAGTAAGGAGCGGTTGCTTTCGCTAATTCTTCAGAGCTTGGAGGCTCCCTCTTTTTGTGCCACTCAAAACCATTGATTGCCATGGAAAGCCCGCCAAGCTTAACTACAACGTTTTCACATTCGGCCAGCTTACTGATCGTATTCATCCAAGAGTGGAATATTTCTTCTCTTTTTCCTTTATAGGGGCCTATACCTAAGGGCCCGCCGACATGATTAAGAATGATGGTTTGGTTAGGAAATGCGCGGGCTAGGGATATGAGTTCTTCGTGTTGTGTATGATAGAGCCATGCATCGAATGTCAAATCATAATTAGAGAGTATGGCAAATCCTTTTCGAAAAACTTCATTTAAATAGAGGAATCTGGGAGGATTGCTGTGAGAGTTCCTTACTAAATCACTCTCATCCCAGCCGCACGCATGTCGAATTCCTTTGAATCGATTTGGGCTGGCTTCTATATGAGCTTCGAGTATCTCAGTGAGCGAATTGCCTAGAAGCAAGTCAGCGTAGCTAACAATTCCAGCTGCAATATTTGTATTGTTCTTTGCTTGTTTATTTTCATCAGCGATTTTTTGCACAAATTCAGTTTCGCCGACAGGTGCTAAAGCATTTGATAAATCGCTTCTATATTCTGACATGCATTCAACAAAGACAGTTGAGACGATATTATGCCCGCTATTGGTGTCCTCTAATATTTCATCAAGAAGATAACGACTTTTTGGATAATTCCAAAGATGGTGATGTGGGTCACAAATTAATAAGTCAGGCTCTAACGTTTTCTCTTGAATTATTTTCAGCCATTGTAAGTTTTCTGGCATATGTTTTTACTGAGAAGGTGTTTTAAATCATCTTACATCACTTTTTAAGAATAATCCGAATTAAGAATTTATTCAGTATCAATGAGCTTGATTTTCTAGAGTAATGGTAGTGCTACCATTATGTTATGAAACTTTGCTTTTTCCGCTTTTCGAACTTATTATCCTAATAATTGTAAAATTATGATGACTCCCAAGTTTGTTAATTCAATCTTTATAGATTTGGCTGGATGGTTTATGAAAAATTTATTTAGTGCAGTTTTAGCAACAATAATCATTCTCGGCATGCCCAAAAGCTTCGCCGCTGAAAATGTAGTGCTGATTACTTTTGATGGTTTGAGATGGCAGGAAGTGTTTTATGGAATTGATCGGCGAATAGCGACTCACAAAGACTTTTCTCCACAGAGTGAAATAATTATGCGGCGCTTCTGGAGTAGTTCTCCTCAAGAGAGAGCAAAGCTACTCTTACCTTTTATGCATGACATAATGTTTAAGGCGGGTACGTATATAGGTGATCGGAACTCTGGATCTTGTGCTGAAGTTACGAACCAACGTAATTTTTCATACCCGGGATATTCAGAGATTTTAACTGGCGTTGTAAATGAAACTATCAACTCTAACAATAAGCTCCCAAATCCAGAACAAACATTTCTTGAATTATTAAACGGTAATGAAAAATATTTGGGAAAATCGGCGGCATTTGCTTCCTGGGATGTTTTTCCTTCTATTTTTAATGTTAATCGAAGTGGTTTGCACGTAAACGCTTTTTCTTTGCAAGAAGACTCAGAGCCAGAAGATCAGTTTGAAGGGTTTTTGACTCAACTTCAAAATCGCATTCCTACTCCGTGGTCAACTGTTAGGCATGATGCTTTTACGCATTATTATGCTCTGTCCTATCTGCAGCGAGTAAGACCTAAGGTATTATTTATCAGTTATGGAGAAACCGATGATTTTGCGCACGACGGAAAATATGATCAATATATTTTGGCTGCAAATCGAACGGACAATTTTATTCAAGAGATATGGGACACCATACAAACGACTGAAGGCTACCGTGATAATACTGTACTATTTGTTTCTGTAGACCACGGAAGAGGCGAGCTACCTCTCGAGACCTGGCGCTACCACGGAGAAGAAATCGCTGGCTCTGAAGCGGTTTGGATGGCTGCGATGGGCCCTAATATTTCTAATTCTGGTTTAATTAATACGGGTTCAGAGTGTGTTGGCTCAAACGGAATTGCCGCAACACTTTTAAAGATATTAGGCGAAGATTATCTGAGGTTAAATCCTAAAATGGGCAATCCTATCGAGCATTTTTTAGAATAAAACTACGTTTTAAGTATAAATCATTAACTGAGAGTGTAGCGTAAAAAGCAAGGAATATGTTTTCTTGCAGACAGGTTAAATTTTTACTTATCTGTAAAATAATTACATATGGCTATAATCTAGGCTTTGTAACAAATTAAGTGCTTTTGTAAGACTGTATTGCATGGATAATATTGTTAGATACAAATTTGATATTTAGGTGATCTGGCAGATATATAAGGTTTACGTAATTCTTATTTAGTATTGCTTTTGCAGTTTGGGCTGTTAAATTGTGGTTATGTCTCAGGATTCCAGTAGTACAGTTCTCGCGCGAGCTTTCTTATTCCTCCAGCCTTATAAGAAACAAATATTCTGGGCAGGCCTTGCTCTTATCTTTACAGCAGGACTGAATCTTGCATTGGTTCAATACGTGCGAATTATTGTAGATCAAGGCTTTGTGGCTAGCTCAGCTGCTTTACTAGGGCAGGCGATAATTGGATTTTTGATAATAGCAATATTGCAAGCATTTGGTACGTTCGCTCGATTCTATTGGGTATCTTGGCTTGGTGAGCGAGTAACGGCTGATCTGCGTCGAGCAGTATATTCACATATGATTTCACTGCATCCTGGATATTTTGAGGCAAATCTTAGCGGAGAGATTCAATCGCGTATAACTACAGATACGACTCTTATTCAGTCAGTGGTCGGATCTTCCGCGTCGGTGGCATTAAGAAATTTACTCTTATTATTAGGCGGTATTATTTTTTTGTTCATCACTAATCCGAAGCTAACCAGCATCGTACTTATATGTATTCCTTTGGTCGTGGGTCCAATAATTTTTTTTGGGAGACGCGTAAGGCGACTTTCTCGAAATAGTCAAGATCAAGTGGCAAATGTCGGCGCATATGTAGGAGAAAGTATTCAACAAATTAAAACAGTGCAGGCCTATAATCATCAAGATTATGACCGAGCTGAATTTGCCGGGCATGTTGAAAATGCATTTGAAGTAGCGCTTAAGCGGGTAAAGACTAATGCGTATTTAATTACGATTGTTATGACGTTAGTTTTTTTAGCTATTGGGGCTATGATATGGGTTGGTGGTAGGGACGTTATTAATGGTTCGATGACTCCAGGGGAGCTGACTGCCTTTATTGTCTATGCGGTAATGGTGGCGACAGCAGTGGCGGCGATTAGTGGTGTAGTTAGTGAATTACAGAGAGCTGCAGGAGCCTTGGAGCGGCTTATAGAACTGTTATATGCAAAAAACGAGATAAGTGCTCCTATAAACCCTAAGCATTTTGATGGAAAACCAAAAGGTTCGCTCGTAATTGATAAAGTTTGTTTCTCCTATCCGTCCCGCCCGGAATCAATGGCTATAAATAACGTATCTTTTGTCATCCATCCTGGTGAAAATGTTGCTTTAGTAGGTCCCTCGGGGGCGGGTAAATCTACCTTATTCGATCTAATTCTCCGATTATATGATGCTGATGAAGGCTCTGTCCGGCTAGAAGGTATAGAGATTCGGGAATTAGATCCGGTAGAACTTCGAAGTCATATAGCCATTGTGTCACAACAACCTGCTATCTTCACTGGGAATGTTTTCGATAATATCTGTTATGGTCAACCAATGGCGGATCAGCGGGCAGTAGAAGCTGCTGCGGAAGCGGCATACGCTAAAGATTTTATTGAAGAGTTGCCGAAAAAGTTCGAAAGTTTTTTAGGGGAATCTGGAGTTCGGTTATCTGGCGGACAAAAGCAGCGTATTGCTATTGCAAGAGCTATTTTGAAAGATCCTGAAATATTGCTTTTGGATGAAGCGACAAGCGCACTAGACGCGGAAAGTGAGCGTCAAGTTCAAATGGCGCTAGCAGGGCTGATGAAAAATCGAACATCACTTGTTATTGCCCACCGATTGGCAACGGTGAAGAATATGGATCGCATAATAGTTATGGAAGCGGGCAGGGTAATAGCTCAGGGTACACACAAAGAATTGCTCGATCAGAATGCATTGTACGCTAACCTTGCTGAGCTTCAATTCAGTGAAACTAATCATAAAGAACATGAATCATCGATAGGTGTAACAAAAGTACGAGTGTAAAATATTTTATATAACAGTATTTAACAACTTATAGAAAAGGGCTGTATTTTTTGGAAAAGTTTAAAGACATAAGACCGTATCAAGATAGCGAAATTGAAGAGGTTATTGCTCGTCTTCTTTCTGATCCAGAGTTGCATAGTAG
>JAQWTK010000078.1 GCA_029242705.1 Gammaproteobacteria bacterium
TTCCCATTCGGTGACTTACATAAAAACTTTGAAGAAGAGGTGCTCGATGCAAAGATTAGTAAAGCTATGCCCATTATTGTTATTGCTAAGCGCTTGTTCCGATAACACGCCTGCTGATTCCGCAACAACCACCCAATCAGCAGAAACAGTTATGTCGGCATCCAGTACATCCAACGCGAGCGACTCTGATCACAGCCAGGATCGAAATGCCTACTTCGGCGATCTACATGTGCACACCATGTACTCCTATGATGCATTCTTATTTGGTAAGACTGCCTCGCCTGATGATGTTTATGAATTTGCAAAGGGCGGCACCCTAATTCATCCAGCAGGTTTGGAGATGACGTTGGATGTGCCGTTGGATTTTTATGCTGTTACCGATCACGCGTACTACCTGGGAGTGCCCAGGGAAATGACGGTGGAAGGTTCCGAGCTTTCCAGGCACGAGTTAGCACAAAACATGACTTTCCGCACATTTCGGAATTTTTCCCTTTCCGACCGACGCTTGGAGATCGCGGATATGAACGTGGTTAGGAGCGCCTGGGATGACATCGTTGCGGCTGCCAATCGCCACAATGATCCTGGCAATTTCACCGCCTTTGTTGCGTATGAATACACTTCTTCGGGTGTAGAGTCTCAAAATTTACACCGCAATGTCATTTTCCGTGGAAGTGAAGCACCTGACTTGCCTTTTTCGAAACTGGATTCAGTTAATCCCGAAGACCTTTGGCAGTGGATGGATGACAATCGCGCAGCCGGGCTTGAAAGCCTTGCTATTCCTCATAACTCAAATGGCTCTGATGGCTGGATGTTCCAGCTAACAGACTATTCAGGCAAACCGCTGAGCGACGCTTACGCGAATCAGCGCATGCGCAATGAGCCGTTGGTTGAAATCTCCCAGTTAAAGGGCACCTCGGATACGCATCCAGCATTATCACCCAACGATGAGTGGGCCGACTTTGAGATTCGGTCTAATCGAGTGGGTACCAATCTGCCCAGTCAAGCACCAGGCAGTTACGTTAGAGAAGCTCTCCTCAATGGCATAAGCATGCAGGCCAATCAGCAATTCAATCCCTTTAAATATGGAATAGTCAGTTCCAGTGATACCCATGGCGACAGTGGTGAGATGCGTAGCCCCTTGGTTACTGATGCACCCGGAGCTGTTACTGAATTTTCTCAAATCCCGTACTACAACAAGGGCAGTGTCGCTGGCCTGGCCGGTGTGTGGGCAGAGGAGAATACACGGGATTCCATTTACGATGCGTTTCGTCGAAAAGAAACATTTGGCACCACCGGGCCACGCATGAAAGTTCGGTTTTTTGCCGGCTATGATTTACCGTCGATCGATGACAGCGATTTACTAAGCAAGGCCTATGGGAACGGAGTCCCTATGGGTGGTGACCTCTTCAGCAACGCCGATCAAGAACCCGGCTTTCTGATCTGGGTAGCAAAAGATGCGAACAGTGCCCCGCTGCAGAGAGTGCAAATCATAAAGGGCTGGGTAGAAGACGGTGAAGCCATGGAAGAAGTGTACGATGTCGCTTGTTCTGACGGAGGGGTAGTTGACGCAACGAGCAATCGTTGTCCGGACAACGGTGCGCGGGTAAACCTTTCCGATTGCAGCATTAGTAGTGGTGTCGGAGCGGCTGAACTCAAGGCGCTCTGGCGTGACCCAAGCTTTGATGCCAGTCAGCATGCGTTCTATTACGTCAGAGCACTCGAGAACCCAAGTTGTCGCTGGACGACCTTGAATGCGATCCGATTGGGCGAAGAACCCCCGGTATCTGACAATAGTGGAAGAGCTGTAGCTGCAACAATTCAGGAACGAGTGTGGTCTTCCCCCATCTGGATTGCACCACCAGACTAAATCGGTTCTTAGCAATAGCTTCCTGGATAATTCCAACTCATTAGCCTGGAATGGGAAAATGGGACACTCATAACTTAACAACTTAAGATTGCTTTAAGTGCGACTAAGGAGTGGACCAAAAAGAGGTTGGTGCCCAGGGGCGGAATCGAACCACCGACACGAGGATTTTCAGTCCTCTGCTCTACCGACTGAGCTACCTGGGCTTTTAATTTTTTCGATAATTCTGCTTCGATTTCCGATTTCTAGGAAGAGAGATTCGTCTCTGAGATCTCTTATTACGCAAACATCGTTCGCTATCTTATGCGAGCGCCGTATTAAATATTTTTAGCTCCCTCGAGTCAAGCCTCGAGAAACTATTCCTCGGAAGGGACCCAGCCTTCCGCAGTGTCATGTGATTCGTTATTAAAAAATTTATCCATTTCTACTTGCAAATATTCTCTAGATTCAGAATCCATTAAATTGAGTTGTTTCTCATTAATAAGCATCGTTTGCTGTGTTTGCCACTCCTGCCAAGCTTGTTTTGAAACGGTTTCATAAATTTCTTGGCCCTTGGGGCCTGGGTAGGGCGGAAGCGGTAGACCCGGTAGCTCTTTATCGTATTTTTTACAATGTACCGTGCGGCTCATTGGCAATCCTCTTAATTATTTTTTTGTGGCAGATGATACAGTAACTTCTTGACTGGAGCAGCAAGACCTACTTCGAGAGAATGATTTAAAGGGTACCAAAGCCAGCGACTGGAATCACTAATGTCACATTCATTTCTCATAATTTCGATTACTTGTGGTCTTATAGATAAACGAAAATGAGAAAAATTATGTGTCAATGGCTTTAGATCGCTACCGTGATTTTTTTCGGAGAATTGCAACTTTACACCTGGCAGTTCCTTCTTGATCCTATCATTATTTTGAGTAGGTACAACTTCAGGAAATGAATAAAGCGAACCCCATATTCCGTTAGGTGGACGTTTTTCTAACAATACTTCGCTTAATTCATTTCGAAAAATGTACATAACTACAGATTTTATCGGCAGTGACTTCTTTGGTTTCTTCCCAGGAAATTTTTCTATGGTTTTTGATAAAAATGCTGAACAATCGTTAATGAGCGGACATTTTATGCAGCCTGGTTTTGATCGCGTACATACGGTTGCGCCTAAATCCATAATGCCTTGGGTATAACTCGCAACGTTTTTCTTAGGTGTTTCTTTTTCTGCTAATTCCCATAATCTTTTTTTTGTATTCGTTTCGTCAGGCCAACCTTTTATTGCGTAGAATCTTGTCAGGACCCTTTTTACATTCCCATCAAGAATCGCCGCTTGTTTATTCATGCTTAGAGCTGCAATGGCTCCTGCCGTAGAGCGGCCAATACCAGGTAAACTCTCTAAAATATCAACAGAATTTGGGAATTGCTTTCGGTATTCTATGGTTATTATTTGAGCTGTTTTATGTAAATTTCTTGCTCGAGCATAATAGCCTAGTCCGGCCCATAAATGCAGAACTTGGTCAATGTCTGCTTTAGCTAAGCCAGAGATAGTAGGGAACCGATTCATAAATCTTTCATAATAAGGAATTACAGTAGTCACTTGGGTCTGCTGTAGCATTATCTCGGACACCCATACTCTATAGGGGCTAGGATTGATTTGCCACGGCAGATTGTGACGACCTTGAGATTCATACCACTTAAGCACTCTATCGGAGAATGAATTCACGGTTAGATCAATTAAGAATATTTCGCAGAATTTGACGAGCAGGTTCTTGTAAAATGTCTGGTATCTGATCGTTAATTTCGTCTTCAACGCGTTGCTGTAATTCATTTCGTCCGAGTTGGCTAAAAATTTCACGAACACGGGTAAAATCTGGCGCACAGTATTGGCTTACTTCGTCTGTAAATTGAGAATTACACGTAACCGGCCAAGCAATATTGTGAAATAGCTGATTGATCGGTATTGTTTGAGTTTCGGGAGGGGCGAGAATTGTAAATTGTAAATCGTAGTTGAACGCACCCGCGTTTAGATCAATCCCACCGCTCCCACCTATAGCAAAGTTATCCATACGTAAGGTCAAAGCCTGATTATCCGTTATGCCATTTTCAAGTATGATATGCCCATCAACTTCCCCAAATTGAATTACATCTGGCCATTGTTGGATAGAGTCTCCTCTAGGACTAAGAGCTGCTATTTCAGTAAAAACTTGCTTGATTAACCCAATGTCCACTGAGTTTTCAGATACCGTAAAGGAGGTGGCGCCATTTAATGTGCCTAGTAGCTCATTAATAGTTGTGCCAATTGCGTCGTATGAGGCTTCTACATTGAGTCGGCCAGTTATAGGATTAATATTGGACATAGCGGAAGCGAATTCTGTAATGTTAAGCCGGTCAAGTGAAAGCTGCGTAAGTAACTGCGTATCATTTCTGCTAGTATCGATTCGCATCAATCCCTGTGCGGTGCCGCCGTAGAGACTTGTTGGTTGTAGCTCAATGTCTAAGACGCCGTCTTCGATATTAGTAAATAGATTTACATTTTCAATAATAAGATCGTTAGCAGTTATTGATTCTATGGCGATGCTTCCTAAAAAATTTCCTGCTTTTATAAGATCGATCGGTAAAGGCACGTCTGTATTTATTTTTGATTGAATTTGAATAGCCGATGAATCAAGAAAAGATTCATTTTCTTGCTCTTTACTTATTACTTCCGAGAAGATAAATGGTGATAAATCGATGCTGCTAGTAATCACATCATATCGTATATTGCTAGGACTGAATTCCGTAGGGTAACGAATGTCTCCGCTTGCTTGAATTCGTGTTTCACCAAGAGTCGCCTCAAGTTCATCTAGGTTCAGTAGGGTATCATTTCCAGAAAAATCTAACGTAAAATTAAAATTTTGAGCGGGATTAACTTCTCCAGTAAATTCAGCTGTAGTTTCCATGTAACCTAGATTTTGCATTAGTCCTATGATGTCAACATTTTTAGATTCTAAGTAGCCACCATAATTTGGTTCTCCAAAGTAATCATCAATAGTGATAGCACCAGTCACAAGCATTGGTGTGATTGAAAAATTTATTTCTCCTATAGAAATATTCTCTAAATCAGAGTCTATTGAAATTTTGCTATTTAATCTCATTGGCAAAGAGTCCCTCATCCCACCATCTACCAAATTAAAATCAGTATCGATACTGAAAGGTATTTCTTCGTTATTAATATTTCGACTTTTAAAATTTATTTTTCTTATACTGTACCGTAATCCTTGATTCACGTTTTGAAGATCTACGCTAGCGTCAGATATTTGAATATCTTCTATAATGAACGGCTTGCGGTTTTCAAATGGGAGAGAGTTCTCTGAACTTTTCCATATGCTGGAAATATGAGTATTTGCCCAAATGTTTATCCCATCGGCGCCAGTATATAAGTTAACGTGTAAACCATTGGTGTTTAATTCACGGATGTGAAGATCGCCTTGAAGTAGACTCTTTACATCTATCGTTAGCTCGGCGACGGAAGTGGAAGCAAGTTCTTGAGGGTATGATGGGTTGCGGAGACGTACATCATTTAATGTTACTCTAGAACTTGGAAAGAACTGTATATCGATGTTGCCAGCTATTATAAGCTCATACCCAGTATTGGCGAGAGTGATTTTTTTGATCAGATCTCTAGATTCGCTAATTACTAGCCGCGTGAGCATGATACTGGCGACAATCAGTATAGCGGATAACGCAGCCAAGAATTTTAGAGATATCTTTGATTTCATGCCACATTCTATCGAATTTATACTGACTTAAGTTTACCGTAATGACTAGTTCTATGCACCGTTACCCGCATTTTGTTTCTGATATAAAGGAAATGGAGAGAAACCTTCAGCTTTCACTTAGACAATCGCGGCATTATAATGCCCTCTTTAACAAAACCGGGAATCTCTATGAGCGAAGTCCCTCTAGAAAGCAAGCGGCAAGCGGCTGTTGAGCGTAATACCAAAGAAACTCAGATTAAGGTATCCATCAACCTAGATGGAACCGGAGTGCTAGATGTTGATACGGGTCTACCTTTTCTAGATCATATGCTAGATCAGATAGCGCGGCATGGGTTGATTGATCTTACTATTCAGGCGCAGGGGGACTTAGAAATTGATGCGCATCACACCGTTGAAGATATTGGGATTACTCTTGGCCAGGCTTTTAATAAAGCTCTCGATAAAACTGGTATCCGTCGTTATGGGTATGCTTACGTCCCCTTGGATGAGGCATTATCGCGAGTTGTTATTGATTTTTCCGGAAGGCCAGGCCTTGAATATCAGGTTGGTTTTGCGAAGAGCACAGTCGGGAATTTTGATGTCGATTTGTTTCATGAGTTCTTCCAGGGGTTCGTAAATCATGCTTTGGTTACTTTGCATATTGATAATATCCGAGGGAAAAATTCTCACCATCAAATTGAAACAATTTTTAAGGCATTTGGAAGAGCAATGCGAATGGCGGTAGAGCTTGATCCCCGTTCTTTGGGGGTTGTTCCTTCGACAAAGGGAAGTTTGTAAATAAATTTATCTTGGGCATTATTGCTAGGATAGGAAAATTATCATTTCTTTCATTATTTCAAAATACGAACTAAGTACTAATTAAAAGACAAGAGCTTTAAATGAATAAAGTTGCGGTCATTGATTATGGTATGGGAAATCTTCATTCTGTTACTAAAGCGATAGAATATTCTGGACGCGAGAAAAAAGGGAAGATAAAAGCTTTCGCTACCTGCGACAAAAAGCTCATTGAATCTGCCGATCGTGTAATTTTTCCAGGAGTAGGTGCTATAAGAGATTGCATGGCTGAGATTAAACGCCTTAACATTGACAAAATTATAGAAGACGCCATAAAACTGAAACCGGTTTTAGCGATTTGCGTTGGGATGCAAGCACTCATGGAATTTAGCGAAGAGAATGACGGAGTTGAATGTCTAGGATTTGTAAAGGGCCAGGTAAAACATTTTGATAAAAATTTTATGGACTCAAATGGGCGGCGTATTAAAATTCCGCACATGGGTTGGAATAAAGTCAAGCAGGTCAATTCCCATCCGTTATGGAAAGAAGTGCCTGACAACAGTCGATTTTATTTTGTCCATAGTTATTACGTCCAAGCTGAAAATGAAATGAAAATAACTGGGATTACGGATTATGGGGCTAGAATTATTTCTTGCCTAACGGACGATAATGTTTTCGCAACGCAATTCCATCCTGAAAAATCCCAAGAAGTGGGTTTAACCTTGTTGCGTAACTTTCTTGAGTGGGATGGTGAGCGACGATGCTAGTCATACCAGCGATCGATTTAAAGGATGGTCAGTGTGTGAGACTGAGACAAGGTCGAATGGATGAAGCAACTATTTTTTCTAATAATCCTATTGAGATGGCTGGCCGCTGGCTTGACCAGGGAGCTAGACGACTTCATGTCGTTGATTTAAACGGTGCCTTTTCTGGGACTTTAGTAAATGCTCAAACGGTAGCAGAAATAGCGAATGCCTACCCAGAGTTATCAATCCAGATCGGTGGCGGCATACGTAATCTAGACAGTGTTAAATTTTATATGGATTCCGGCGTTGATTTTGTCATTATAGGAACTGCGGCTATAAAGGATCCCGAATTTTTAGTGAAAGCATGTAATATTTTTCCTGAAAAGATAATAGTTGGAATAGACGCTATTGAAGGAAAAGTTGCCATTGAAGGCTGGGCAGATATTTCTGAAGTCTCGACTGTGGAGCTTATAGACCAGTTTTTAGACACTGGTGTGACTGCGGTTATTTACACGGACATATCCAGAGATGGGATGATGAAGGGGTGTAATATTGAAGCCACTATTGAGCTCGCTAGTCAAAGTCAGATACCAATTATCGCATCAGGCGGTGTCGCTAAGCTTGCTGATATCGTTGATTTAAAGGCTGCTACAAGGTCTAGTAGTGGTGTTGGAATAATGGGCGTAATTACGGGACGAGCGATTTACGAGGGAACTTTGGATTTGCGTGAGGCACAGAAATACTGTGACGGCGAGGATAGCAAAAATGACTTTAGCTAAACGGATCATTCCCTGTCTCGATTGCGATAGGGGGAGAGTCGTTAAAGGTGTCAAGTTTGTTGACATTCGGGACGCTGGAGATCCTATTGAAATTGCTAAAAACTATTGTGAGGCTGGAGCGGATGAAATTACATTTCTCGATATCACCGCCAGTTATGAAGACCGTAATACGACTATAGAAACGGTTCAAGGAATTGCGGGACAGGTTTTTATTCCTTTGACCGTAGGCGGAGGCATTAGGGCTTTAGAAGATATCCGCATTATGCTTAATGCTGGAGCAGATAAGATTGCAATAAACACTGCCGCGGTCGAAAATCCTGACCTAGTGCGCCGAGCGTCAGAACGCTTTGGTTCTCAATGCATTGTTGTAGCAGTAGATGCGAAACAAGTGGCATCTGATGGTAAAAATCTTAAGTGGGAAATTTTCACCCATGGAGGTCGAAATCCGACCGGGCTTGATGCAATTGAATGGGTTAAGCATATGGTTGAATGCGGCGCTGGTGAAATATTATTAACCAGTATGGACAGAGATGGAACCAAACAGGGATTTGATTTAATGCTAAAGAAAAAGGTTAGCCAAGCCGTCCAAGTTCCGATAATTGCGTCAGGCGGCGTGGGTACTCTCGAACATCTCGCTGAGGGGGTGTTGGAAGGTGAAGCAGATGCGGTGCTGGCAGCATCGATCTTTCATTTTGGTGAGTACTCTATCGAAGAGGCTAAAATTTATATGGCTTCCCGAGGAATTGAAGTGAGACTTTAACCAAATCAATTAGCTTAAGACTGGATGGTTTGATTTATCTAAAATTTTTAGGAAATAACTTAACTTTAGTTTACTATTCTTTGAGCAAAGGCGTCAGTGTCATTTTGTGTTTGTCTTGGAGTAAACGCGTTTATTCCTTTTAAAACGTTAAGAGCTTCGTTTAAAGGGTAGTCCGTTACCAATACCTCTTCCGCTGAAATTAATGTGTTGCTCATTTCATCACTAACCTCATTCGTGTCGTTGGCATTATCGAGTCGATTTGGCAAATTTGATTCATTGACTTGACTCATGTTACTTGCGCGTTTGGTTACGAAGGCGTTTTCAACAAGGATGTCTGGTTTTATACCTTGAGCCTGAATAGACCGACCGTTAGGAGTGAAGTAAAGAGAGGTTGTTAATTTGATCGCGCGTTGTTCGGCCAAAGGCATTACAGTTTGTACAGAGCCTTTTCCAAAGCTACGCGTACCCATAATGATCGCTCTTCCATGATCTTGCAGTGCTCCAGCAACAATCTCAGATGCTGACGCAGAACCGTTATTAATTAAAACGACCATGGGAATATTGCTGCCTAATGTTTTATTGGTTGCCATAAACTCCATGTTATTTCCTTCTAACCTCCCTTCTGTATAGACAATTCGGCCTTGGTCTATAAATGTATCAACAACCCCTACCGATGCTTGCAACACACCGCCAGGGTTGTTTCGTAAATCCATCACAATTCCTTTTACTTCTTCATTACCGGAGAGAGCTTGTTCTAATTCTCTTTCTAATTCAGCTGCGGTGTTTACCCGAAACTGTGAAATTCTTAAATAGATATAACCCGGCTCGAGTAGGCGACTACGCACGCTTGTGACTGTAATTACCTCGCGTGTAATGGTTAAATCGAATGGTTGTAGTCCCTCTCTCGCAATAGTGACCGTTACAGGGGTTCCCGGCTCGCCGCGCATCAAGTTTGCCGCTTCTTCTGGTAAAATTTGTTGAGTTGGAGTGTTATCGATCTGAATAATTAGATCACCTGCCTGGATTCCGGCTTTGTCCGCAGGAGTGTCATCGATTGGGCTAATTACTTTTATGTAACCATCCTCTCTCCCAACTTCAATGCCTAAGCCGCCAAACTCACCAGTTGTTGTTTCTTGTAATGCATCATAATCATTTTCTATGACATATGCAGAATGAGGGTCTAATTCTGAGAGCATGCCTTTGATTGCATTCTCTAGCAGGGTTTTATCATCTATTTCTTCGACATAAGACATACGAATTCGGTCTAAAGCTTCGGTAAAAATTCTAACTTCTTCTAAAGGGAGGGGAAGTAGTGAAGGTTCATTTTCTTGAGCGGTTAAATCACTGACACAGATGAAAATGCTTATGATAGGTAGTATTAGTGAGCCATGTTTATTCTTATTAGAGATAAAAATCATAATATTTCTCTTGCCGTTTCCTTATATTCAAGCGTTGATCCATTAGATTAAATAGTTACTTCTTTAATAAATACTTAGCATAATAGTATACGCCGCCCAAATTTCATTCCATCTTATGCTATTTGGAAATAGGTTATACTTTAATCTAATAATGCAGTGCCAGTCATTTCTTCAGGAATCGCTATATTCATTAATGTGAGCATAGTTGGCGCAATATCGCACAGACTCCCTTTGCCTTTTAATTTTACGCCGTCATGCCCTAGATATACGAGTGGGACAGGGCCGTCGGTGTGAGAAGTTAAGGGTTGTTTTGTTTCTGAATCTAACATTTTTTCTACGTTACCATGATCGGCGGTTACCAGAAGATGACCATTAATTTTTTTAATGGCAGTTATTATCTTACCTAAGCACGTATCAACTGTTTCTACCGCTTTTATAGATGCTTCAAAATTACCAGTATGCCCAACCATGTCGCCGTTTGCATAATTGCAAATGATCGCATCATATTTCTTTGAGCATATGGCTTCGACCAGTTTTTCAGTAACTTCGAATGCTGACATCTCTGGTTTTAAGTCATATGTTTTCACTTTGGGTGATGGAATTAAAATACGATCTTCATTCTTAAATGGTTCTTCACGACCGCCATTAAAGAAAAACGTAACGTGCGCATATTTTTCGGTTTCGGCAATTCTAAGTTGCTTTTTTTCTAAGCTGGCTAGATAAGCGCCTAGCACATTATGTAGTTTCTGAGGTGGATATGCGACAGCTGCATCAATATCAGCAGCATATTCAGTAAGCATAACAAATTCACCTAAATTTGAGTGGGCCGAACGTTTAAAACCATGGAAATCTTTTTCGACAAACGCTCTAGTAAGTTCTCTAGCCCTATCTGCACGGAAATTCATAAAAATCACTACATCGTCATCACTAACCAGGGCTGAATTTTTTTCCTGTCCGATTAACGTTGGCTGAACAAATTCATCATCTTCGTTTCGGTCATAAGCCGCATGCAAGGCTTCTTTAACATTATTATATTGATAGTCTGTTTTGCCTTGGGTCAGCATTTCATAAGCTAGTTGAATTCGATCCCATCGATTATCTCGATCCATTGAATAAAAACGACCGCAGATTGATGCAACTCTCCCTTTACCAGATTCTCTAAGTTTATCCTCTGCTCGCAACAGGGATGATAATGCACTGCGAGGTGGAGTATCTCTACCATCAAGAAAAGCATGTAGAAATAGTTTATTGATACCTTGATCTAGAGCTAGGTTCACCATAGCTATGATCTGATCTTCATGGCTATGAATTCCTCCTGGTGACAGCAAACCCAAAATATGGACTGCGGACTGCGAAGAAATTGCTTTATCAACGGCGCTAGTTAGGGTTTTATTATTATAAAAATTGCTGTCTTCTATATCCTTATCTATTCTAGTTAAGTTTTGGTAGACAACTCGGCCAGCACCCAAATTCATATGGCCAACTTCTGAATTACCCATTTGTCCAGTTGGCAGACCGACCGCTTCTCCTGACGTGTCAATTAAAGTTCTAGGGTGATGAGTCCAAATGTTGTCCCAATTAGGGCTTTTTGCTTTAGCGATTGCATTGTTATCAATTTCTTCCCTATGGCCCCAACCATCAAGGATCAATAAAAGGGTAGTATTTTCAATAACCATTGCTTTTTTAGCCTTCTAAAACCTGTTTACACAACTAAATTTACTCCTATTATTATCCTTGAAACTTGATTCGATAGCTAATTTAACTAACCCTGTGGTCGGTTTAATCCTTCTTTAGTATGTCTTAGGAGTGTATACTTCTGACGTTTTTTGGCGCGCTAGTATGAGGGGGTTGAGAAGATCTCCCTAGTCTTTGCAGGCTTGCTAATAACTAATGTAGAGGGTTTTTGAGTAAAAATTTATGGCACAATTTATAGAATTTATTGGTAATCATCTTCTGTTAGCTACAATGTGGGTAGCGACTCTTGTAGCCATAGTTTTACACCAAAAGAAAAACTCCGCGACTGCAGTTACTCCTCAACGGGCGATAATGCTAATTAATCGTGAGGAAGGGGTAATAGTTGATGTGCGAGAGAAAAAAGACTTTGATACTGGACATATTGTAGACTCAATTAACATTCCATTAGCTAAAATAAAGCAGCGAGCAACTGAACTAAAAAAGCACAACCAGAAACCAGTAGTTGTAGTATGTAAACTCGGCCAGCACTCAGGCGAGGCCGCTAAATTACTACAAGAATCTGGACATACGGAAGTTTATCGACTTACAGGCGGACTCACTGAATGGAAAGCTCAATCTCTGCCATTGGTTCAGAAATAAGCGATTAATATTAAGAATCATATAAATTTTAAAATTATAGGAAATGACATGGCCGAAGAAGAAAATGTATCCCAACCTACTACTGCACCTGAAGAAGCACAACAAGCCGTAGGTCCACAATTTGCTCTACAACGGATTTATCTAAAAGATTCTTCTTTTGAGTCGCCTAAAAGTCCAACTGTGTTTCAAAGCCAGTGGTCTCCAAAGATTAATTTTGATATCAAAATTCGGAATGACAAGGTACAAGAAGACCTTTATGAGGTTGTTTTGGTGCTAACAGCAGAAGCACAAATGGAAGAACAAACAGCTTTTCTTGTTGAAGTGCATCAAGCTGGTATTTTTGCTGCTAAGGATTTTGATGTGCCGCAGCTCGAGCAATTACTTGCGACTGTATGCCCTAATATTCTTTTCCCCTACGCGCGAGAAGCTATCGATTCTTTAGTAATCAAAGGTAGTTTCCCAGCACTTGCGCTTTCTCCGGTTAACTTCGATGCACTATATAAACAGCAAAAAGATGCAATGGCTCAAAAGCCTGAGGCGGGCAATGGTTCTGGGGCTGATGACTAAAAAATTACTTTCCACCCAAAAATTCATTTTGACGCCAAGCTTCGTATATGGTCACCGCTGCCGCATTAGCAAGATTTAGACTTCTACTTGCAGGTAACATCGGAATTCGGAAAAGATTATTGAATCCGATTTCTTCGAGAACGGGGTCGGGCAGTCCTCGTGTTTCTGGGCCAAATACCAAGAAATCTCCTCGTTGGAAATTTATGGCTGAATAGGAATTTGCACCTTTTGTACTCATTCCGACCAAACGATTTTCCCCCGCAGATTTTTTAAATTGCTTCCATCCCTTATGCACCTTAATCCCTGTGTATTCATGATAGTCTAAACCGGCCCTGCGCATTTTTTTGTCTTCTAAAGAAAAACCGAATGGTTCTATCAAATGTAGAGTTGAGCCGGTATTAGCAGCTAATCGAATTATATTTCCTGTATTTTGAGGAATTTCAGGTTCGAAAAGGACTATATTAATCAAAGGTTAAATGCCATAGTCTTATAGATACAAACCCACGCTGCTCGTTAACGCTGCTGTGCTTCGCTAAGCTTTTCGGATTTTAGATGGTCATTTCCGAATTCTTTAATTTTTCGGGTCAACGTATTTCGACCCCAGCCGAGAAGGTCTGCCGCATCTCTCCTTCTTCCTGAAGTATGTGCTAATGCTATGTCAATTAACGTACTTTCAAACAATGGAGTTGCTTCATCGAGTATGCCCGTGTTTCCTAAGCTTAATTGCTGATCAGCCCATACTCTCAAAGCATGTGTCCAGCTAGTGATGTGTTCTATTTCCATACCTTGATCAGAAAATTCGGGGGGTAAATCATTTATATGTACTTCCCGACTTGAGGCCATTACTGTGATCCAGCGGCAGAAATTCTCTAACTGTCTAACATTACCCGGCCATTTTAGACCGATTAAAAACTTTTCTGTTTCAGGGCGCAGTGTTTTTGGCTCGACGTTTAATTCTTCCGCCGCGATTTTAAGAAAATGTGCTGTAAGTTTTGGTATATCTTCTCGTCTATCCTTAAGTCTGGGTATATGTATACGAATTACGTTAAGTCTGTGGAACAAATCTTCGCGAAATAAATGCTCCTTAACGAGCTCTTCCAGATTTTGATGAGTCGCGGCGATAATCCGCACATCAACTTTTATCGATGTGTGGCCACCAACTCGGTAAAATTCTCCATCAGATAAAACTCTAAGCAACCTTGTTTGAGTTTCTGCTGGCATATCACCAATTTCATCGAGAAAAAGTGTACCGCCATCAGCCTGTTCAAACCGACCAGTTCGTTGCTGTGTTGCGCCAGTAAAAGCGCCTTTTTCATGGCCGAACAATTCTGATTCGATGAGTTCTTTTGGAATTGCAGCAACATTTAGGGGAACGAATTTTTGCCCCCTTCTAGGGCTATGCTTATGAAGGGCATGAGCTACCAGTTCTTTGCCGGTTCCAGATTCACCATTTATTAATACGGATATGTTGCTATTGGACAATCTTCCTATAGCTCTGAAGACTTCTTGCATAGCTGGTGCTTCACCTATTATTTCAGGAGAATTTTCAGTAATGGTTTCATCAGAAGTTTTTGCTTTTTGCCGACCATGATCTAAGGCTCTTTTTGTCATAGCTACAGCGTCTTCAATATCAAACGGCTTTGGTAAATACTCGAAAGCACCACGGTCATACGAGGCAACAGCGCTGTCTAAATCAGAATGGGCAGTCATAATAATAACGGGCAGGCTCGGATGAGACTCTTGTATTGTTGAGAGTAAATCTAGACCGCTTATTCCAGGCATACGAATGTCGCTAATGATTGCGTCGGGCAACTCATTTTGCAGTCTGTGGAGTAAATCGTCACCATTTTCAAAAGATTTGGTGTTTAATCCTGATTTGTTTAAGGATTTCTCAAGTACCCACCTTATAGAGCGGTCATCATCGAGAATCCAAACTAAGTTATGCATGTCCATTTAATTACTTCGCCTTTTAATTGCTTAACACTCAAATAATAATTTTTACATCTTGATATCAATAGGCAATAGAACCTTAAAATTTGTGTTTCCTGGCTTGCTTTGGCATTCGATCATACCTTTGTGTTGATTGATGATTCCATGAGTGATTGGCAGCCCGAGGCCACTACCATCTGCTCGCCCACTGATCATAGGATAAAAAATTGTCTCTATCATATCTATTGGGATCCCGGGTCCGTTATCAATCACCTCAATGCTTGCTGCGAGTCTAGAAAATTTAGTGCCTATCGTCACATTTCTAGAGATTCGAGTACGCAGTATAATTTGGCCGAGGTCGTGATCAATATCAGGGCTGTTTAGCGACTGCATTGCATTACGAACGATATTTAGCATGGCTTGTATCATTTGCTCAGTATCTCCAAGTATTGGAGGAATGCTCGGGTCATAATCAAAAACTAACTTAATTCCTTTCCCGCTAATTTCGGCGTTAACTAAATTTCGCACCCTTTCAAGAACCTCATGGATATTTATATCCTTAAGATCTAAAGGTTTTCTAGATCCAATAAGTCGATCAACAAGGTTATGTAATCGGTCCGCTTCTGTGATTATCACTCTGGTGTAATCAATTAGCTCACTATTGGGAACTTCTTGTGATAAGAGTTGGGCTGCTCCTCGAATTCCTCCTAGAGGATTCTTAATTTCGTGAGCCAATCCTCGAACAAGCTCTCGTGTTGTTGCGTAAGCAGAATGTAAAGACTCTTCTCGACTTATCCTTTGAGAATGTTCAGCTGAGTTCAGTTCTATAAGCGCTTGTTTATTTCCATCATATTCAAAGGGACTAATCGTATAGTCGACAAAGATCCCTTTATTGCGAATTGTTTGTAACTCCGCTTTACGTTTAGTAAAGCTGTTATTGTTTATCATTGCTGTTTGCATTTCATTGATGTCTTTATCTGCGTTAACTAATACATCTCCTATAAATAATTCGTGCACTTTACGATCGCTAATCTCCAGCAATGCTTGAGCAGCCGCATTTATGTAAATAAATCGCAATTTACTGTCCAGCAATATCACACCGGTTTTAACATTATCTAATAGTCGCTTATGCACGTTATTCAGAGCCACAGACCTGGTAATAAATTTTGAAAATATTTAATGACGCTGGCCGTTTTGATAGCGATATCCTTAGATATGCAATAAGTAAACCAACTAATTTTGCAGTCATCCCTTCTGACCGGCTTGTAATTTAAGGGCTAGAAGCTATGTCTTTTGAGTCATTAACAGTAAGATTAGGGCTTATGCACCATAATAGTGCATATATAAATTTTAGTACAGCTAGGTCGTCCAAAAAAAGCCCGGTGGGAACCGGGCTTTACACTAGTTAACTTGGGGGATTAAGACATACCTTCCTTAGTTGTCTTAATGATTGCGGCGGCTACTTTATAAGGATCTGCATTGGAAGCGGTGCGACGATCTTCCAATCGACCTTTCCATCCATCGTCAACCGTCCCTACTGGGATTCGAATTGACGCGCCGCGGTCTGATACGCCATAACTAAACATATCAATCGATTGTGTTTCATGCTCGCCAGTCAAACGTTGGTCATTATCTGCGCCATAAACACTGATATGCCTTTCTATATTCTTTCCAAATTCTTCACAGATCTTTGTAAAAATTTCCTTGTCACCAGAGTCACGCATCGGGCCATTAGAAAAATTCGCATGCATTCCGGAGCCATTCCAGTCCAATTGCTTGCCTAAGGGCTTAGGCTCCCAATTGATGGCATAGCCATACCGTTCCGCCGTTCGTTCTAGTAAATATCTCGCAACCCATGTTTCATCGCCAGCGCGCTTAGCTCCTTTCGCAAAAACCTGAAATTCCCATTGACCCGCTGCTACTTCTGCGTTTATTCCTTCTAAATTAATGCCGGCTTCAAGGCAAAGGTCTAAATGATCTTCGATACAGTCACGGCCATACGCATTACTTGCGCCTACAGAACAATAATAAGGACCTTGAGGTCCAGGGTAACCACCTGGAGGGAAACCAGGAGGCAAGTTAGTTGTGGTATCCCAAAGGAAATATTCTTGCTCAAAGCCAAACCAAAAATCATCGTCATCGTCATCTATTGTTGCCCGACCATTAGATTCATGTGGCGAGCCATCGGCATTAAGTACTTCGGTCATTACTAAGTACGCATTTGCTCGATCGGGGTCCGAAAAAATCGCAACTGGCTTTAATAAGCAGTCCGAGTCGTCTCCAGAAGCTTGCAATGTTGAAGATCCGTCAAAGGACCACATAGGGCACTCTTCCAGGGTTCCGCCAAAGTCTGATTTAACTTGTGTTTTACTGCGTAGGCTCTGAGTCGGTTTGTAACCATCAAGCCAAATGTATTCCAGTTTTGATTTCATTTACTTGCTTTCTCCTATTCGATTCTAGACTGCATGAGCTTTTAAGCTCTTATCATTCTGGCATGTTTAAAATAGAACCCAAGGTAAAGTACTTGCCTACTTAGCTATAAGGTTCGAAATCTATTCTTATAAATTACTTTCAAACGCTTGCCTTGTGTGTATTAGAGAGAGCAAAATATGTGCCAGTAAGATCCTCGCTGTATGGCCCGGATTTGCTGGATTTATGAATAAGCTTGGGCTAAAAATGCACTATAAAAGTGCATAGTCTACTAAAAAGCACATAAATAGCGCATATAATTGAGGTTTCTGTAAAGCTCTGCACTACAAATGAGCTTTTTAACGGATCCTAACTTGCCACACTTTGTTTAAAAAGCCGGATACCTCATATGTTTTACCTCATCAAACTATTCCCTGAAATTACGATTAAGAGTCGCGCAGTTCGGCGACGATTTACTCGCCAGTTAAGGAAAAATTTATACAAGGTTCTGAGAGAGCTCGATCATGGTATCCAAGTAAGAAGTGAGTGGGATGCTTTTGAGGTGGAAACTAATTTATCTAGCCTTACTAAAATCGTTCAGCTGGAGGAAAAATTTCGATGTATACCAGGCGTTGGCCAGGTTTATAAAGTTGATAAATATCCACTGCCATCCATGGAGGAAATGTTCCAGTTTGCAAAAAAGGTATATTTTGAGTCTGTTAAAGGGAAAAGCTTCGCTGTGCGTTGCAAGAGAATGGGAAAACATTCATTTACTTCGGTTGATGTGGAGCGATATGTAGGGGGAAGAGTTAATGAAGAATGCGAAACAGCTGGAGTCAAGTTAAAAAATCCTGATATTACTATTTCATTAGAAATTCGTGATGAGTGTTTTTATGTTGTTAGGAAGAAAATTTCTGGGTTGGGTGGTTTTCCGTTGGGTTGCCAAGATTCTGTTTTGTCGTTGATCTCGGGTGGCTTTGATTCATCCGTTTCAAGTTATCTTTCTATTAAGCGAGGACTTCAAACGCATTATTGTTTTTTTAATTTAGGTGGAAAGGCGCACGAGCTTGCAGTTAAAGAGATTGCATTATTTCTCTGGTTGAAATTTCATAGCTCCCATCGCGTTAAATTTATTTTAGTGCCGTTCGAACTTGTTTTAGAAGAAATCTTGAAGAAAGTGGAAAACTCATATCGGGGAGTTATCCTAAAACGAATGATGTTACGTGTAGCAAACAGAGTGGCAGCTAAATTGGGTCTTGAAGCTATAGTTACTGGAGAAAGTATTGCGCAGGTTTCGAGCCAGACACTTGCTAATCTTTCTGTAATCGATGAAGTTTCGAATAGTCTTGTTCTTCGACCTTTATGCACGACTGATAAGCAAGAAATCATTAATATTGCTCGCCGGATAGGCACGGAAGAGTTTTCAAAGAATATTCCTGAATATTGTGCCGCTATTTCAAAAAATCCATCGACTAAAGCTAAAGCCGTTCGGATCGAAAAAGAAGAGTCTCGTTTAGATATGGAAGTTTTGGAAAAAGCAATTCAGGACACTAGATATGAACTAATTACAGAAATTTCCCAGGATTTGACCAAAAAAATAACGGAGGTTGAAGTTGTTCATTTCGCAGAAAAAGGGGCTATTGTTATTGATATACGCCACCCGAGTGAACAGAAAGTCACACCATTAAGGTTGGGGGAAGGGATAAAAAGTATCAATATTCCTTTCTATAAATTACGTTCAACTATGCAAGAATTAGAATCGCATCAGTATTACCTGCTCTATTGTGAGAAAGGCATGATGAGTAGACTTCAAGCAGCATACTTAAATGATGGTGGACACCAAAATATAGCGGTCTTAGAATTGAGAGATGAGGAACATAAAAAATTAAACGTTCTCTTATAGGTTTTAATAGATCTCCCTTAACTTCCCTTACAATACTCGTGTATACTCGCGACGCTTTTGAGACTATCGCCCCAGGTTATTCCCCTGGAGCGATAGAGTTTAGTTTGCTTACCTAATATCTATAGAACGTTCATTGTGAAAGAAAAAATCAGAAATATAGCGATTATTGCTCACGTAGATCATGGGAAGACAACTCTTGTTGATAAGCTCCTTCAGCAATCAGGAACTCTAGAAAGCCGTGGTAAGCAGGTCGAAAGAATTATGGATTTTAATGATCAAGAAAGAGAGCGTGGAATCACAATACTTGCTAAAAATACGGCGATTAATTGGCAGGGTTATCATATAAATATAGTGGATACTCCGGGTCATGCAGATTTTGGTGGAGAAGTAGAGCGAGTACTATCTATGGTTGATAGTGTATTGCTGTTGGTTGATGCCGTAGACGGTCCGATGCCCCAAACCCGATTTGTAACGCAAAAGGCTTTTGCACAAGGACTTAATCCGATTGTAATTATTAATAAAGTTGACCGAGACGGGTCCCGCCCAGACTGGGTTTTAAATGAAGTTTTCGACTTATTTGATAAGTTAGGGGCAAATGAAACTCAGCTCGATTTTCCAGTTATTTACGCATCAGCGTTACAAGGTACGTCTGGGTTTGAGGCTGATGCATTAGATATAAACATGGATGTTGTTTTTAAAACGATAATAGAAAAAGTTCCCATTCCTAAAGTATTAACAGAGGCACCATTGCGGATGCAAATTAGCGCTTTGGATTATAATAATTATGTTGGGGTTGTTGGTATTGGTCGAGTAACAAGCGGTACAGTGATGCCTAATCAGCAGGTAATAATTATTAATCGAGATGGAGAACAAAGAAAAGCAAAGATTTTGCAAGTTAAAAGTCATCTTGGTTTAGAGAGAATTGATGTCGACTTGGCAATCGCTGGTGAAATAATATGCATAACCGGTATTGAAAATCTTAAAATTTCAGACACTATTTGTGATCCTTCATGTGTTGATCCAATGCCGCCATTATCGGTTGATGAGCCTACCATTAGCATGGCTTTTCAGGTTAACGATTCTCCATTCGCTGGCTTAGAGGGCAAGTACATTACAACTCGTCATTTGAAGGAAAGACTTGAAAGAGAGTTACTCTCTAATGTAGCACTTCAGGTAGAGCAGGGTAGCGAACCAGACAAATATAAAGTATCTGGTCGAGGTGAACTACACCTGGCAGTTTTGATCGAAACTATGCGACGAGAAGGTTATGAACTTGCTGTATCAAAACCTGAGGTGATCTTATCTGAGGAAGATGGTAAAAAGCGAGAGCCATATGAATCTTTAGTTGTGGATTGCGAAGAACGACATCAGGGTGCGGTTATTGAAGAATTGGGAAATAGAAGGGCAGAGATGCAGGATCTTATGCCCGATGGGAAAGGTCGGGTTCGGATACAGTTTACGATTCCAACACGTGGCCTAATTGGCTTTAGATCGCTATTTTTGTCATTGACAAGCGGCTCTGGATTGATGACCCATGTGTTTAGTCATTATGGTGCTTATAAAGAGACCGATCTTGGTGGCCGTAATAATGGTGTATTGGTATCAATGGTTAAAGGTAAGGCTCTTGGATATTCCTTGTTTAACTTACAAGAGCGAGGTCGACTGTTTATAGAACCAAATATAGATGTATACGAAGGGATGATAGTAGGGATACACAGTCGTGATAATGATCTTGTTGTTAATCCCACGAAGGCTAAACAGCTGACTAATATTCGAGCTGCAGGAACGGATGAAAATATTTTATTAACTCCTCCAATAAAGCACAGCTTAGAGCAAGCAATGGAATTTATCTCAGAAGATGAATTGGTTGAAGTGACTCCAACGAATATAAGACTGCGGAAGAAATTTCTTAAAGAAAATGAGCGTAAGCGGCATAGTCGGGGTGTGTTGGCAACAAAATGATTGCTTTGATTCAGAGGGTTGATTACGCGAAAGTATTTGTCTCTAATGAACTTTATTCGGAAATTGGTGAGGGACTATTAGTATTTGTAGGCATAGAGAAAAAAGACTCTAGATCTAATATTGAGAAATTGTTGGAAAAGTTGCTTGCTTATCGAATATTTAATGATGATGCAGGTAAAATGAATTTGAGTGTTCAAAATAAGAATGGTGAGATAATGTTGGTTTCCCAATTTACGTTAGCAGCTAGTACTAATAAGGGCCTTCGTCCTAGTTTTTCATCGGCTAAAATACCATCAGAGGCAAAAGAGCTATTTGACTACTTAGTAAGTTTTGCAAAAGGTAAGTATCCAAAAACTAAGAGTGGGAAATTTGCTGCCGATATGCGGATTGTTTTAGAAAACAATGGACCGGTTACTTTTCACATACGGGGTTAATTAGATCCGCTTAATGCTAATTCTGAACAATATTCTCTCCTTCTCGTTTGCGTATTATTCTGCCTGCTAGAATGCCGAGTTCGAATAGCGCCCACATGGGAAGTGCTAACATTGACTGGGTAAAAGGATCGGGCGGCGTTAAAAGCATAGCAACTACGAAACAACCTACTACGACGTACGGCCGCTTTTCCGTAAGAGACTCCGGTTCCGCCAGGCCTGCCCATATACAGAGGAAAACTGCGATGGGAATTTCAAATGCAATGCCGAATGCGAAGAATATAGTTAAAGCGAAGCTAAGAAAGCTAGTTATATCAGGGGCGATCTGAATTCCGTCTGGGGCAACGGAAATAAAAAAACCGAAAATTATGCCAAAAAGAATATAACGCGCAAACCCGATACCTGTATAGAATAAAACAACACTGGAGATAAAAAGAGGGATCGCGATAGCCTTTTCGTTTTTATATAAACCGGGAGCGATAAATGACCACAATTGGTAAAGGACGTAGGGAGCGGCTAGTAAAAATGCTACGTAGAACGTTAATTTAAAAGGAGCAAAAAAGGGAGAGGTAGGATCGATTGCGATCATACTTGAGCCCTCAGGCAGGGCTTGAATTAGAGGCAGAGCGACATAGTTGTAGATATCATTAGCCCAATAGAAAAGAGCCAAAAATATTACGACAATGGCGACAACACATTTTAAAATTCTGTCGCGCAATTCAATCAAATGATCGATTAAAGTAAGTTCTTTTTCTTCCTCAGCTGACACCATCACCTTGTTTCGCTTCTTTGGTAGATTTCTTTTGGCTCAATTTTGGGTTTTTTGAAGGAGTATATATATCTTTAGTAACTTCTTGAATCTCATCTGCCGTCCCTTTTATTTCTTCTCTTATCGATTTTTCGTCGAGGCTTGATTCTTTTGTTGCATTCGATGCGCCAGGATCAAAGTTCTCTGTGCTCACAAGCTTATTTACAGACGTTTCCGTTTCCTTCGCTATGGTTTCAACTTTATTTTTCGTTTCATCAATTTGTGTCATTACTGATTCATTGTGAAGCTGTCGTCTAATTTCATCAGTATTTAGTTCTCTTTCTATCTCTGATTTCACTTTATAGAAGGAGCGCCTGAAGCGACCAATCCATAAACTTGCAGTTTTGATGGTCGCAGGAAGTTTCTCCGGCCCAATTACGATTAGAGCTATGATTAGAATGAGAAGTATTTCAGTCGAATGGATGTTAAACATAGGCTGAATTAGCTAAAATGGGCACACAATTCACTTGAGGGATTAAGCGTTGTATTAAACTTATTCCGTTTCCACTTTTTCGGCAGTAGCGTCTATAGTCTGTCCAGAGTTTTCTTCAGAATCTTCATCCTCTTCTTCAGGCTTATCATCTTTCATCGCGGTTTTGAACCCCTTCAGCGCACCCCCAAGATCAGAGCCTAAATTACGAAGTTTCTTCGTTCCAAAAAGCATCACTACTATCAATAAAATAATAAGTAGTTGCCATATGCCAATTCCACCTATACCCATGTTAAACCTCCAGTACCAACAATCGACTATGTTGTTGATTTTTAATTTTGACGAGACGCTTTTTCTTCAAGCCCAGATATATTAAACCGTTTCTTTAGTTCATCCAACACTTGCTCGGGCCCTAGACCCAGATGACTTAACATAACCATCGTATGAAACCAAAGGTCGGCTGTTTCGTGGATTACAGCCTTCTCCGTGCTTTTTATTTTATGATCATACTCTTTTGCTGCCTGAATTAGCTCAGCTGCTTCCTCATTTACTTTATCTAGTATTTTCTCTAGGCCTTCCGTATATAAGCTAACGACATAAGAATCTTCAGAAGAAGAGGATTTTCTCTCTTCCAATACCTCAGCCAACTCGGAAAGTATATTAGTCATTTTAACACTCTACCTACAAAGTAAATATACCTTGGAAATTAGGACTCGCCATATATTGCGGAAGGGTCCTTGAGAACAGGCTCAAAGTCTAACCATTTCCCATTCTCGAGTTTTCGATAAAAACAGCTGTTTCTTCCCGTATGGCAAGCAATTCCACCTAATTGTTCTACTTGGTAACATAAAGTGTCATTGTCACAATCCAAATATACATCTACAAGTTTTTGCGTGTTGCCAGACTTCTCCCCTTTGCGCCACAGACCTGATCTAGATCGTGACCAATAAACCGCACGGCCCTCTGATATCGAGACTTGCAGTGCTTCTTCATTTACCCACGCATGCATTAAAATACTGCCGGACGTCACGTCTTGCGTGACCACAGGAACAAGGCCATCACGATTCCATTCGATTTGATCAACAAAGGAAGACATTAGCTTAGTATGAGGCTTCAACGGTTAAAATACAAAAGGTAGAGACCTATTCCGCCGAGTAAAATAGCGAATATTGGTAAATTCGTTGTAAGTTCTGCGATAGGACGAAAAAGGGAGATCCCAGAAAGAAAAATCGAAATAACGCCAACAAATTTTGCCGAACGACGCTTGTTTTCTCGCCCTATATCTAGAAATTCCTGTTTTTTATGCAGTAGTATGTTTTGTTCTTCTAATTGGAAATTATGACTTGTCGTTTTAATAAGTAGTTCCGGAATTTCTGGTAATCTATCAATCCAATTAGGAATTTCTTCTTGAATTCGCTCTAGGAGCTTAAACGGACTGAGCCGCTTCGCATTCCAATTTTCCAAATAAGGAAGCGCCGTTTTCCATAGATCTAAGTTCGGATAAAGTTGTCTTCCTAACCCTTCGATATTCAATAATGTTTTTTGTAATAATACGAGCGAAGGTTGTACTTCCATATTAAATCGACTAGCGGTTTGAAATAGTTGAGTTAATAACTGCCCAAAGGAAATATCTTTTAAAGGTTTTTCGAAAATTGGCTCGCATACCATTCTAATCGCAGATTCGAATTCATGTATTTTCGTCTTTTTAGGAACCCAGCCACATTCGATATGCAGCCTTGCAACCTTTCTATAGTCTCTTTTAAAAATCGCAAGTAGATTTTTGGCTAAATATTCTTGATCCTCCTTAGATAAGGAGCCGATGATAGCGCAATCAATTGCAATATATTGTGGTTCCGATTTATTAGATTTAGAGACAAAGATATTTCCAGGATGCATGTCCGCATGAAAAAAATTGTGTTCAAAAACTTGGGTAAAAAAGATATCAACGCCTATTTCCGCGAGTTTTTTTAGATCAACTTTATGCTTTTTTAATTGGGCAAGATCATTGACTGGAATCCCATCTATTCGCTCCATGACCATGACATTTTCACGCGTGAAATCCCAATAAACCTTAGGGACATAAAGTTTAGAAGAAGAATAAAAATTTCTAGCTAATTGAGAAGTGTTTGCTGCTTCGGATCTTAAGTCTAGTTCACCTAAGATTATTTCTTCATAATCATTAACAACTTCAATGGGCCGCAACCTTCTTCCCACATTTGTGTGTGTTTGGAAGAGTCTGGCAACCCATTTTAGTAATTGAATATCTTCGTGTATTATCTTTTCTATGTTTGGGCGTATTATTTTTACGACAACTTCGTCATCGTTTTTTAAAACAGCCTTATGCACTTGAGCAACTGAAGCTGACGCAAAAGGTTGTGGATCTAACTTTTTAAATATTTCTTCTACATTTCTTCCCAAAGCTTCTTCTACTATTGCATCGATCCTTGGTTCTTCAAAAGGAGGAACGTTATCTTGAAGCTTTTCAAGTTCATCAGCTAAGTCCTTAGGGATGAAATCTCTTCTTGTAGATAAGAGTTGACCAAATTTTATGTAAATCGGGCCTAAGTCTTCCATAGCTTTTCTTAGTCTTACTCCTCTCTTCTCGTCCTCATCAAAGCGGTTTCTTATGCGAAAAGAGAGAAGCAGCAACCTGATACCTAGAGCCCCTTGTTTTCGGTCTGCAAACTCGTCAAGTCGGTATTTTCTCACCACTCGAAGAATTTTAAGTAATCTAGGCAGTTGTAGCACTGATATTTATATCGCTATTTTGAAAGGGAGGCAAAGATATCATCTGTATTCTTGGCAAACAAGAAGTCAAAGCTTTACGATATCTCATTCTTCAGCCGTTTAGTTCGTTGATTTTAAGATAAAGTAAGTCGGCTCTAGCTTTGGTTCGATCTACTTTTAATTTTAGTTGATCTATGGAATCTCCAAAATCTTGCAGATTTGCGTTATGTGGGAATAACTTTCTCTCTTCTCTTAGGTATTCGTCAATATTTCTTTTTAAATTTACTGTTGTCTTTGATGACCAAGTCTTAGCTTTCAATAAAAAGCGTTCTAGCTCATTTGTAACAACTGGTCCAAGTATTGGTGCAAATAAGTTAAACCAATCGATATTTAATGAAAGAAGAGTGTTATTTAAATCTTGCGCGAATTGAATGTCACCTTTTAACGTAATAGCCTGATTGGAGAGGCTGTTTTGGTTAATTAACAACCCTAGTAATTCCTTAGTTTTCCCAGATACTTTTATATCAGGGCTTTCTTCTTCCTCTAAATCTGGTCCATTCACGCTTACTTGATTACTATTAAAGTGGACTGTAAATAGAAAATCGGGCGAGCTGCTTTCTATTTGTATTGATTTCCCGGAAAAAGCAGATAATTTATCTTTGATATGATCATCACTTTCTATTAAGTGATTAATAATTTTTTCACCCGGCCAAAGAACAGAAGTTTTAATAAAGTTTTCCATTAGGGTTTAAATCCGATATGAATCGCACAAATACCGTTTATAACATTATGATATCTGCAATTTATCAGGCCTACCTTTCTCAGCATATCTAGTAATGTTTCTTGATCGGGATGCATCTTTATTGATTCAATTAGATAACGATAACTATCTGAGTCTCCGGTTATAATTTTTCCGGCATAAGGCCATAAAGAGGAAAATGCGTTATAAGTTTTTTCCAGTAATCGGTTTTTTGGTTTCGAAAACTCTAGAATTACGAGGCGGCCGTTAGATTTAAGAACTCGACTCATAGATTCGAGTGCTGAATTTTTATTAGTAACATTACGTAACCCGTAAGCGATGCAAACACAATCGAAAGTACTGTCCGCAAAAGGTAGGTCTTCCGCGTTTACTTGTGCGAAATTTACATTAGAATTTTTCCCAAAATCTATGATTCGGTCTCGTCCAACTCTTAACATAGTTTCATTAATATCAGCTAAAACTACTTGGCCTTCGCTACCGACTATGCCAGAAAATTGCAAACTTAAGTCCCCTGTACCGCCAGCAAGGTCTAATATTTTGTGGCCAGGACGTAGCCCACTTAGTTGGACCATAAAGCGCTTAATTAACCGATGCGAACCAAGCGACATTAGATCATTCATCATATCGTAGCGACTAGCTACCGAGTGAAAGACTTGCCTGACTCTTTCCTGCTTTTCGTTTATTGGTACTTCTTCATAGCCGAAATCAGTTGTGTCTTGATCTTTCATTTTTCCATTGATTATTACTTTGTTTCGGGTTTAAGTTTTAGTATCTGGACATTAGCTGGCAGAGGTTCGCGCGTTTTCCCCGCTTTTTCAAGTTTGCTTAGATAATCACTCCAGAGCTTTTTTTGATTATTCCCAAGGTTTTGCAAATAATCCCAACTAAAGATACCTGTGTTGTGCCCATCGTCAAACTCGAGCTTAAGAGCATAGTTTCCTACAAATTCTATCTGTTTCAGTTTTACATGCCGTTTCCCCGTTTGCAGAGTCTCCTGACCTTTGCCATGACCTCTAACCTCAGCCGAAGGAGAATGAACGCGGAGAAATTCAGCGGGTAAATGCAGCCGACTCCCATCAGAATAAATAAGCTCTAGTATCGCAGATTTCTTATGTAGTTTTATTTCTTTCGGACTAGTTACGTTCATTTAAATATATAAGTCACAGTATATAGCGACTAAGGTCTTCATCTTTGGCAAGCTCATCTAACTGTTTCTCTACGTAGATCTTATCAATAATTAGATCTTTATTATTTCCCACAGCTAAATCAGATGCCGAGAAAGATACCTCTTCTAACAATCTCTCCATTACCGTGTGCAACCGTCGTGCTCCAATATTTTCGGTTTTCTCGTTAACTTGCCAGGCAATTTCAGCTATTTTTTCTATACCATCTTTGCTGAATGTTATTTTAAGATTTTCTGTTTCTAAAAGGGCTTGGTACTGCTCGGTTAAAGAAGCGTCTGGTTCTTCTAGTATGCGTTGGAAATCTTCTGTAGTTAGAGGATTTAATTCAACTCGAATGGGCAGCCTACCTTGCAATTCAGGGATTAGATCTGAAGGTTTTGAAAGGTGGAAGGCTCCGGAACCTATAAAAAGGATATGATCAGTTTTGATGCTTCCATATTTTGAAGTGACCGTCGATCCTTCGATAAGAGGTAGTAAATCCCGCTGAACACCTTCTCGAGATACCCCCGCATTGCCTTGTTCGTTTTTATTAGTAACTTTGTCAATTTCATCAATAAATACGATGCCTGTTTGTTCTGTGGCCTCAACTGCTCGATTTTTTATCTCTTCTTCATTAATAAGCTTTGCGGCTTCTTCATCTTTGACCACCTTAAGCGCGGCTTTAATAGTCATTCTCCTAGACCGTTTTCGATTGCTATTCATGTTGGAAAACATGCTTTTTAGTTGATTAGTCATATCTTCCAAGCCTGGGGGAGCCATGATCTCAACTCCAGCTGGAGATTCGGCAATTTTTATTTCTATTTCTTTATTATCTATTTCACCCTCGCGAAGTTTTTTCCTGAAGGCTTGTCGCGCACTAGACTTAGAACTTTCTTCGGTTTCATCTTCTGGTCTAGTTCCAGCCAAAACATCAAGAATTCGATCTTCTGCTCGGTCCTCTGCGAGATGTCGGACTTTTTGAATTTCTTTTTCGCGGATCATTTTTACGGACACATCCACAAGATCTCTAACGATAGATTCGACGTCCCTGCCCACATATCCTATTTCGGTAAACTTTGTAGCTTCTACTTTGATGAAAGGTGCTTGCGCTAGTTTGGCGAGTCTGCGAGCGATTTCTGTTTTGCCGACTCCTGTTGGTCCTATCATTAGTATATTTTTAGGAGTGATTTCCGCTCGCAAGCTTTCATCAAGCTTCATTCTTCTCCAGCGATTTCTAAGCGCAATCGCTACGGCTCGTTTAGCCTTATCTTGACCGACAATATGTTTGTCAAGTTCAGACGTAATTTCCCTGGGCGTCATTATAGTCATCAAAGATCCTATATTGTGATATTTAGATCAAAATCAATTTATTTATAATTCTTCAATTGTATGAACTTGGTTAGTATAGACGCAAATTTCGCCTGCTATCGAGAGGCTTTTTTCAACGATATCTTTTGCACTTAATTCCGTATTTACAAGCAATGCTCTTGCGGCTGACAGTGCGTAAGGCCCTCCAGATCCAATTGCCATTATTGAATCTTCGGGTTCAATAACATCACCATTTCCTGTAATTATTAAGGAAGCTTCTTTGTCTGCGACAGCCAGCATGGCTTCGAGTCGCCTTAGAGCGCGTTCAGTGCGCCAAAGTTTAGCCAGCTCTACAGCTGACTTAGCTAATTTGCCATGATTTTTTTCAAGTTGTTCTTCGAATCTTTCAAATAAGGTGAAAGCATCTGCGGTACCCCCAGCAAAGCCAGCAATAACCTGTTCTTTATAAAGCCGCCTAACCTTCCGAGCATTTCCTTTCAGTACGGTGTTACCTTGAGAAACTTGCCCATCTCCTCCAATTACAACTTTATTCTTCCGGCGCACGGAAACAATAGTGGTGCCATCATACTGTTCCAATATCTTTCTCCTTAATTTCTGTTTAAGAGTACTACAGAAGCTAGTAAGTATGAGATATTACCAGCATTTCAAGAGCAAAGGTTGTCCATTCAATATATATGCTTCTGTATTAGCATCTACGTCTATAGGTGAAGGCAACAAAGAGGTTGGATATATAGATTTATTGTAACTGGACCGTCAATGGTTCAATATTGTTTTTTCGCAAAATTTGTCGTGCGCTCTCAAGGTCAGATCCTGAGGAATAGGGGCCAGCTTGAACAAGGTGCAATTTTTTTCCTGGTAGCTCGGCCAGTTTTACGATTACGTTTAAACCAAGCTCCCTTTGGCGTTGCATCTCACTTTCGGCTGAGGCTTGTTGTTGAAATGCACCTGTTTGTAACATAAAACTTTGCTTGTTATTTGCGTTTATTAGCTCAGTAGATATCCCTTCAGCGATCTCTGCAGGAATTAAACTTGTTAACTCAACTGGAATAGCATCGGTTTGTACTTCATATTTAGATAGCTCTGTATAAAATTCAAGTTCTAATCCTGGTGCAGATGTCTCTTCGAGAAATTTTTTAGAGGCTGATTCTGATACTACGGATTGTGGTTGCTGAACTATGTTTAGGGGTGGCACATTACCGGATAGGTAGAATAAAACACACGCGAAAACTCCAGCGGTTGCTCCTATTAACGAACCTGTCACCATTAGCAGCCATGCAGGCGGCGACTCTACAGCCCTTTTTTCCAAAATAGGTTCTGGTTTAATTTTTGCAAAATCTTGTGTCATGGCTTTTGTTATTTATAAACCATTGTTTTTTATAAAAAAAATATTTTAAAATCTTTATTGCCACACCAATTATCGGTATATGGGGCGGAAGCTATAGTGCAATCGTATACTTTAATAGAATTAAAAGTTTGTTAAGTTAGTTCGTTAGGGTCTACGTCGACACTCCAGCGAATGCCGGATGGTATTTTTAGGTCTTCTATTCGTAAGACTAAGAGATGAATAAACTCTTGAAGTGTTGATTTCTTCTTCGTTTTTAAAATAAGTTGTGTTCGAAACATTCCTGCCCGTTTTTCGATTGGAGCAGGAATTGGGCCAATAGACGTAACTTGGTCATTAAAATTAGAGCTAATTTCAACAGACATAATCTTAACTTTTTTTAAAAAACTTAATGCAATACCTAATTGTTTTGCTTGTGCTTTTATCAGAGCAAGTTGGCTAAAAGGTGGCATATTTGTAGTTAACCTTTCCTGTAAAAGATATTTAGCAAAATCTGAGTAACTATTATTCATTAGATTTTTTAAAGTGACGTGCGATGCATGTCTAGACTGGATTACAACTTCACCAGGACTAGATGCACGTCCGGCTCTTCCTGAAACTTGTGTGATAGTTTGGGCCATCTGTTCTTGGCCTCTAAAATCTGGACTAAATAATCCCGTATCAGCATTAACGATAGCTACCAAAGTAATATTTGGGAAATGATGACCTTTGGAAATCATCTGAGTTCCAAGGAGTATGCAACTTTTCCCAGTGTTTATTTTCTCTAACATCGATTGAAAGAGTTTTTTTCTTCGGGTGGAATCCCTATCAATTCTTAAAACGGGAATAGACTCAAATCGAGCTTGTAAAAATTTTTCTAGTCTTTGTGTGCCTAAGCCAATAGATTCTAGGTTGCTGTTATTACAGTATGGACAATTAGTCGGTAATTTCAATATTACTCCACAATGATGACAGCGAATATTGGGAGGTTTAATATGCACTGTCATTTGAGAAATGCAATTTTTGCATTCAGCAATCCAGTCACATTTTTGACAGCTTAAGGTAGGAGCGAACCCACGACGATTTATAAAAATTAATACTTGTTTTTTTGCAGCAAGATGTTGTTTAATTTTGTATAACAACCGTTCGGAGAGGCCATGTTCTAAAAATTCGTGACTTGTGTCTATAATTATTTTGGTTGACTCAGTGGCGTTGCCTGCTCGCTTAGTTAGAGATAAGGGCACAAATTTTTTTGTAGCGATGTTGTGCAAACTTTCCAAGCTCGGAGTAGCAGAGCCTAATATTATAGGTAATTTTTCCTCTTGAGCTCTCACTATTGATATGTCTCTGGCTGAGTACTTAAATCCCTCTTGTTGTTTAAATGAACTATCATGCTCTTCATCAACAACAATAAGTCCCAAATTAGCGAAAGGTGTAAATATCGCCGACCGGGTGCCAATCAGTATGCCAGCGCTTCCATCCTTAGCCATATTCCATGCGGCTAGTCTTTCATTATCGGTTAAGCCAGAATGTATAGAAATAACTGGACATTCAAATCTCTCTTGGAATAAGAAAAGTGTTTGTGGGGTCAAGCCAATTTCTGGCACTAGAACTAGACACTGCCGCCCTTTGCAAAGTTGTTGTTGCATTGCTTGCATGTATACTTCCGTTTTGCCTGAGCCGGTAACCCCATCAATTAAAAAGCATTTGAACTTCTCTTCTATTTGAATAATTGCGGTCAAAGCTTTTTTTTGTTGTTTGTTGAGATCTAGTGATTTAAGATTTTTTCTGGATAATGGCTTGAAAGCAGTCCCTAAAGGTTTAGTCTTAGTTTGCTTATATATAAGTTGTTTTTTTTCTAGTTCTTTTATAGCTCGGCTGTTAAATCCTGCTTTCGTTATACTTTCTTTCGTTAGACCTTTTTGTTTTTGTATTAGGTTAAGTAAACCTTTTTGCTTTGGGGAATTACGCAGGGAAATTAAACCCTTCTTATCTGAAGAACTATAACTTTTCCAAACCTGAGAAATGGGATTTGCAGGATTAGCACTTCGAATTTTTTTAGGTATTGCTGTGCTGAGAACTTCTCCGATGGGGTGCTGATAATAACCAGCACTCCATTGCAGTAATTTTAAAAGTTTGTTTGAAAATAGTGGTTGCTCGTCTAAAATTTTATCAATACGTTTTAGGTTTTTTGAGGGTATTGAAGAGCCACTTTTAATAGAAATGATAAAACCTACGATATGTCTTCGACCAAACGGTACTAATACCCTTAAACCTGGTTGGAGAGTTTTTTTTGATTTTGAGGGAAGATAATCAAAAAGTTTACGCAAAGGTGTTGGGATGGCAACTTGATAAACTAGTCCTTCGTATGCTGTATTTTTAGAGTCAGGCATTGGGGTATTTAACTGAGTTGAAACCTTTTACGCTCTATTCCATATTAATGAAAAAATAGAGATATAGTAAAACTTATTTAAGCGAGAAAGGACATAGCTAGTTGCATGCTATTTACTGCTCTGAAGTCCTGCTTGGCGTATAATAAAGTTTTAGGAAGCTTTAACAAGGCCTAGTAGGTGAGTTAATTTTTTAAGGAATAATGATGAATTCTGAGTTGCCCTCCAAAGAATTACTAGAAGCCCGGGGAAAAATAGACAAAATTGATAGGTATTTGGTTGAAATATTAGAGGAGCGATTCCAGCTCACTTATCATGTGGGCCGATTAAAAGCTGATCAAAATTTGAGCTCCCTAGATGAATCAAGAGAAGCTCAAAAATTGGCTGAGTTGCGGTTATTGTGTGAAGGGAAAAGCCTTAACCCTGACTTGGTGGTTAAACTTTTCCGTTGCATAATGGAAGAGGTAGTTAAAAACCATGAAAATATGCGAAATCAATAGGAGCGGAGGCTACTTGCCAATTGTTAGCCGTCTGATAGAATGCTCGCCCCTAGTATGATTGTTGTGGCTTTTCAATAGAAGAAGCCTCAATGATTGCCATTTTTATTCAGTAGATGATTAGACTATAGAGGCAGCATTATGAAAGCAGATGTCCACCCAGCGTATGGTTCGATCAAGGCAACTTGTAGCTGCGGAAATATCATCGAAACCAAATCTACTTTAGGGAAGGATATACTTATTGAGGTGTGTTCAAATTGCCACCCTTTCTATACCGGCAAACAGAAAATCTTAGATTCGGGTGGCCGCGTTGATAGATTTAAGAAGCGATTTGGCAGTCGAAAAGTTTAGACGATATACATTACTATACCGCGGCGCTTCATTGGCGTATAAATTTTGACACAGGCGACATCTCAGCTGGCTTCTTGATACTAAGTTAGAAAATTGTTTCTGTGGATAGTTGCTCCTCTTGACCGTTATCTTCTATCCGAGGAAACTGCATATCTAAGGGCTCGGGCGCATTTTCAGTTCGAAAATATTCAAAAATAGCGTTTTGGTCTCCGGGCATAGCGGGGTTGCCTGTGTTTTTATCAATTAGTCGGTCCACAATTCCGTCTGGCCGACTCATAGTATTCTCAGGTTCTCCTCTCAGAGCTTCTCTCATGAAATCAATCCAAATTGGCACGGCAACAGTTGCTCCTTGCTCTCTTTCACCCAGGGGTTCTGGTTGATCTAATCCAACGAAGACAGTGGTTGAAATATCCTCATTAAATCCAGAGAACCAAAGTTCTTGGGGACCATTTGTAGTGCCTGTTTTGCCGCGTAAATCATCTCTTTGGAGCTCGCGGTAAACGCGATTGCCGCTACCTTCGGTTATCACGGACTCCAGCATAGAGTTCAGTATATAGGCAATTCTCTCGTCTATAATACGAGGAGCTAAACCCGTCATTTGGTCAGAACCACCGAGAGGTCTCTCGCAACCTTGGCACACGATGCTTGGCTTAGCTTCATAAAGAAGGCCATCGCTATCAGAGATGATTTTTTTAATGAACCAAGGGCTTACTTTGTACCCCCCGTTTGCGATAACGGAGTAGCCTGTAACTATTTCCAATGGCTGCACATCCTGACTTCCTAGCGCTACCGTCAAGTCATTATCCGGGAAATTATGTGTCTGGAAACCAAATTTCGCTGCGAAGGGTAAAACTTTGGCGGCACCGAGTTCGTCATATAGTCTAACAGCGGGCACATTGCGAGACTCTTTAAGAGCATAGCGCAGTGTTATTGGGCCAAGAAAATTACTTTCATAGTTATTTGGCCGATAGTTGCCTCGAGTTATTGGAGCATCATTAATTATGCTCGCTGGCGAGTATCCGTTTTCTAAAGCGGCACCATATAAAAACGGTTTAAAATTAGAGCCAGGCGGGCGCGGAGTTGTTACTCTATTGACCTGGCTGCGATTGAAATCATATCCCCCGACTAAGGCTAGGATAGCGCCGTCTGATGGAGACATGGAAACTAGAGCACCTTGAATTTCTGGGACTTGTCCCAATTCCCATCCATTAGCGTTGCGCTTTAGTCTAATCAAATCGCCTATTTGCACCAAATCTGATGAAGACTCCGGAGGGGGCCACATATTATTCCTATCTATAAAAGCATATGCCCATGTCATGCCGCTCCAAGGTACTTGAACTGTTTCACCAGTTTTTAGTATTGCGAGGAAGGATTGTTCTTGGATGGAAACTACTATTGCAGGTTCTTGATTGCCATATACAAGGATTGATTCTAGTTGTTCTACCCAGCTTGATTCTGGATTATTAAATTCAGGTGGATAATTCGCGTCAACACCTCTATAACCATGTCTTTTGTCGTAGTACGTTTCTAAACCATTAATTAGTGCCTTGTTAGCCGCTAATTGTAATTTACTATTGATGCTAGTAGTAACTTCAAAACCTCTAGAATATGTTTCCTCTCCGAATTGATCGTAAATGGTTTTTCTTACCATTTCCGCTACGTAAGGAGCATTTACTTCAATATTACGGTTTCGGCGATCCGCAGTGATGGATGTAGTTTTTGCGATTTCAAATTCTGCTTTTGTGATCATTCCTTCTCGAAGCATATTTTGAAGTCGGGTTTCCCTGCGTTCGAGTGCGCGGTTAGGGTTGCTAAACGGATTGCATGTTGACGGACAAGGTAACAGGGAAATCATCATCGCTGATTCTGCTAGTGTCAGTTCGTTAACACTTTTACCGTAGTATACAAAAGATGCTGCGCCGATACCGTCAGCGCCAGCGCCAAAATAAATTGTATTCAGATAGAGTGTGAGAATTTCTTCTTTAGTAAGCTCACGCTGAATTTGCAGAGCAAAAGGAATTTCTTTAAACTTTCTTAGGTAGACGTTATCGCTATCAAAAGATAGATTATTAGCTAATTGCATTGTAATTGTGCTACCCCCACCTAATCTTTTTCCAGTAATGAACCCGTAAAAGCCTCTTATTAAGCTCTGAATATCGACCCCAGGGTGGGAATAGAATCGAACATCTTCGGTAGCTATAAGTGCGTTTATTAAAACCGAAGGTATGTCTTCATATTGAACAGGGTTGCGACGATTACCAATTTCATCAATTAATTGATTGTCTGCGGTATAAATACGAAGAGGAGTTTCTAATTGGACATTCCGGTAAGTTTCAGGTTCAGGCAGCAATGGCGCCAAATAAAGGTAGGCTGCTGAGGCGACCATAACCCCGCCGGTCATACCGATAGCAAACAAGGCTAGGGCCCATCGTCTAATAATTTTTAAATTAACCAGCATTTTTGTCTTCCTCTCTAAAAGAATTTTCTAAGCTTGGCTGGCAAAACTAGTTAAACAGCGATCACGGTATGCTACGTATTCCATTCTTAACGTATTATCGGAATGTTTGCAGTTGAATTCTTGCTATTATACACCCCTTAAGTCTGCGTCGTTTACAAAATAAACCTAATTTTAGGTTTGACGTTTAATTATAATGAAAATGTTAAGGTAATGCCTTTTAATAATTAGATCTGCTTATGAAATACCGGGGGAATATTTTCTTAGTTGGGCCTATGGGAGTCGGGAAAACTACTATAGGCCGCATTTTAGCCCAACAATTGGGGCAAGATTTTTTTGATTCCGATCTAGAAATCGAATCTTCTAGCGGTGCTGATATACAATGGATATTCGATGTTGAGGGCGAAAGTGGTTTTAGAGAGCGTGAAAGAAAGATGATTGATTTTCTAAGTAATAAAAATAATATAATCCTTGCTACTGGTGGTGGCGTCGTCTTGGCTAAAGAAAATAGGGATTGCCTGAGGGGCCGAGGAGTGGTGATATACCTTCAGGCATCAATTTCGCGACAAGTTGAGAGAACCCTCAAAGATAAAACTAGACCACTCCTGCAAACTCCGGACCGACAGGGTAAAATTAAAGAGTTAATGAAATTCAGAGATCCGCTGTATCGTGAGATTGCTGATATTGTTATAGATACTGAAAAAGGTAGCCCTAAGGCATTAGCCAATGAGATATTTAATACGATTCAGAAATTGCAAGAATAAAATTGGAAAATTAGGGTAATGCAAACGTTAAATGTTGACCTGGGGAAACGGAGCTATCCTATTTTTATAGGGTCTAACCTATTGGAAAATAAAAATTTGGTTCAGCCTTATTTAGGTAAAGGCAGGGTTGTAATTGTATCTAATAATATTGTAGCTCCTTTGTATCTCGATCTTGTTGAAAATTTATTTGGCGATTCAACTAGTTCTACCGTGATTTTGCAAGATGGGGAGGAGCATAAAAACTTACTTGCGGTAAACCAAATATACGACCACCTTATAGCTGGTAAATACGATCGCAATACGATAATAGTCGCTTTAGGTGGCGGAGTAGTTGGTGACATAGCCGGGTTTGCAGCTGCTACTTATCAGAGAGGTATTAAATTTATTCAAATACCTACGAGTCTGCTCGCGCAAGTAGATTCATCTGTTGGAGGTAAAACAGGTGTAAACCACCAGTTAGGTAAGAACATGATAGGAGCCTTTTATCAGCCTCAATGCGTTCTTGCTGATACAGAAGTTTTAAAAACTTTGCCACATCGTGAAATCAAAGCAGGGCTAGCGGAAGTTGTTAAATATGGATTAATAAATAACGCGGAATTTTTCACGTGGCTAGAAAAAAAGAGCGAAGAAATTTTGAAATTAGATGCTACATGTATTTCAAAAATGGTGGAAATTTGTTGTGAATCGAAAGCCGCAATTGTTAGTCAAGATGAAAAAGAGGTCGGTGCTAGAGCGCTATTAAACCTAGGACATACCTTCGGTCACGCGATTGAAACAGCGACGGGCTATGGCAAGTTCTTGCACGGCGAAACTGTCGCCATTGGTATGGCAATGGCCGCCGATCTTTCAAAAAGGTTGGGTTATTTGAATTCTAGTGATGCAATCAAAATTCGACGAGTTTTAGAAGACAATTTTGACTTACCTGTAGAACCTCCGTCTAATATAACGGTGGACAAGTACATTGATCTAATGTCATCTGATAAGAAGGCTGAACTCGGTAAAATTCGCTTTATTCTCTTGAAAGGAATTGGCCATGCTGTCATAGAAGGAAATATTAGGAGAGAGTTACTTAAAGAAACCTTAGAAACTAGAAGCCAGCTTTGTATGTAATAAAACACATGGAAAGGCTAAATTAAGGGTCTAACTCATTGAAGTCTTAGTGCGATAGAAAACGAATTTTACAAGGGATAGTTACGGTGTTAACAAATGATCGGTTTTTAAAGGCTTTAATGCGGCAAGACGTCGATGTTACTCCGGTTTGGATGATGCGACAGGCCGGACGCTACTTGCCTGAATACAGAAAAACTCGAAGTAAAGCTGGTGATTTTATGAGTTTGTGTAAATCGCCAGAGTTAGCTTGCGAGGTTACATTGCAGCCGCTCCGCCGCTATGCGTTTGATGCCGCCATATTATTCTCAGATATTCTAACTATCCCAGACGCGATGGGGCAAGGTTTGTTTTTCGAAACTGGCGAAGGGCCACGTTTCAAGAAAGTAATTCGTACGCAGTCAGATGTTGAGCGTTTGCCTGTTATATCAGCAGAGAAAGACCTAAGTTATGTGATGAGCGCCGTAAGTTTAATTCGAAAAGAATTGAATGGATCAGTTCCATTAATTGGGTTTAGCGGCAGCCCCTGGACCTTAGCTACTTATATGATTGAGGGAGGTGGTTCCAAAGATTTTCATAGAGCAAAGGCATTTATGTATAACGACCGAAATGCAATGCATTTGCTTCTTGATAAATTAACGGACGCCGTGATCGATTACCTTAATGCTCAGATACGGGCGGGAGCACAAGCTATACAAATATTTGATACATGGGGAGGAATTCTAACGACGCCAGGCTATTTTGAATTTTCTTTAAACTATATGAAGAAAATTGCTTCTAGTTTAATAAAAGAATACGACGGGGCCGTTATTCCGGTGATTTTATTTACAAAAAATGGAGGTCAATGGTTGGAAAAGATAGCTGATTCAGCAGCCGATGCTATTGGTCTTGATTGGACCACAGAAATTGGAGCTGCTAGACAAAGGGTCGGTGGGGTTTGTGCTCTGCAGGGCAACATGGACCCTGCCATCCTGCGTACATCCCCATCAGTTATTCGAAAGGAAGTCGGAAAGATCTTAGAGAATTTCGGGGAAGGCAATGGTCATATATTTAACCTTGGTCACGGTATAACTCCGGAAGTGGATCCTGATAATGTTTCAGCTTTTGTAGACGCAGTTCATGAAATCTCAGCCCAATATCATACTTGAAGATGACCATACTATTGCTGCCCTCATAGGGTTAGGGTCAAATCTAGATTCTGAGTCTGGCGACCGCTCGGCGTTGCTGAAACGAGCTATTTGTGAACTTTCTAGACAAAGCATTAAACCTGTTGTTGTTTCTTCTTTTTATGAATCGGAGCCTGTTGATTGTCCTTTAGGTTCGCGAAATTTTGTTAACGCTGTCGCAGCAGTATTTTTACCAATCGATACAGACGTAGAGGCTTATCATAGTCTACTTTGTGAATTAGAGGAAAAGCTCGGTAGAAAACGCACAGGCATAATTCATGAGCCTCGCACTATCGATTTAGATCTGCTTTATTTTGGTTGCGAATCAGTATCTTTAAAGCATTTGGAAGTTCCTCATCCACGGGCCCTTCAGAGACGTTTTGTTATGTTACCGTTGTCTGAGATAGCTCCAGAACTTGTTTTGCCAGAGCAGACAATGTCGGTACTTAAATTGTTAAATAAAACACCGGAAGAACCAGAGGTTCGCCAAATAAATCGCTAGTTTGCTGAAGGCCTTGGAATCTGCGGAAAACCATATAAATTAGGCTGCGATGATGTTAGGATGCTCAGTGATCACATGTCTAGGCCTAAGGGCAATCTTTGCTTAATTTATGAGTAAATGACCTAGATTAAAATATGATCATTTGAGCGCTATAGAAAGTAGCTAGGATATATGAATATATTTAATTCCAAAGTCATTTTAGTTATTCTCGCTGGGACTTTTGTTTGTTCTTCATTAGCGATAGCTCAAGAGAACATGCAGCGAGGAGTAGTCACTGCCGAATCAGATATTTTTGCTAGTTTTAGAATAGCTCCAACTTCTGTTTTGAGTGAGGCGGTATCGCCATTGTTAGAAATAGCCCGCAGAGAAGAGGCACGGGATCTGCAAGGGCACGTTGTTAAAGAGGTACTTGATTTTAATCTTGGTATGCAAATTATGCCTGTTGAGAATTTGAATATACAGGTTGAAGCATGGCAGCAAGAGCTACATGAAAGGCAGGGGAATTCTAGCCAGACTGGTTCCAGAGGAAATTTACCTCAGCTTTATATAGAAAACTCTACTATTAATGAGTTTAACATTGATGATCCTGCCTTAGGTTCTAATATTGAAAGCCGAGGGTTTGATATTGGTGCTTCCTACGTTTGGGACACTAGTAGATTTGGCCAATTTACTCTTAGCGCTAAAACTACCTATGTTAAAGATTTTGAGAGCAGAGGAAGTATTTTAGATTTTTTTAGCGATGAGCCGATTGGTGATTCGGACAGATTGGTTAGTCCTGAATTGCAAAGCAGCTTGATGCTAACATGGGAGTTTGGAAATCACACTGCCTCTGCTATTACCAATTATTTTGATTCATTTAAAGATATTAATGATATAGACATCGATGAAATTCATGCGCTGGTAGATAATATTGCTACTGTGGATTTGCAGTACGGCTATAGTGTTGAAACTGGGAGCAATGATCGCGCTATTATTTCCTTTGGTATTAGAAATATCTTTAATGAAAGAACCGCTAGGGTATTAAATTCTAATACGCGCATTCTTGATCAGAATGGTCGAGTTGCTTATGGTTCTATCAAATACCAGTTCTAACCATTTCTCTATTTAAATATTTCGACTTGTCCACATAACCCCTATATATAGGTGCATTAGTGCGATTGGCATTATGCTGCCGACGCGTAATAGGTTCCTTGGTCGATAATGATATGGTTTATTTTTAATTCCAACTTGGATTAAGCGACACCAGAAGGGCTCTAATTATGGCGTATAACGCTCCCCTAAAAGATATGCAATTTCTTCTTAATGAAGTTTTTACGGCGGAATCAATGTTCTCAACTATGCCCGCTACTAATGAAGTTACTGAAGATCTTATGACAGCCATTTTAGAAGAGGCAGGAAAAATTGCTGGGAAACTGCTTTCTCCAATAAATCAAACTGGCGACAAGGAAGGGTGCAGTTATAGAGATGGGCTCGTGATTACTCCGAAAGGATTTAGGGAGGCGTATGCAGATTACATTGAAGGTGGCTGGTCTGGATTGACCGGTGAGCCGAGTTATGGCGGACAAGGTATGCCCAAAGTAATTTCAGCTTTAATTGAGGAAATGTTCTTTAGTGCTAACACATCCTTTTGTCTCTACACTGTATTAACTACGGGCGCTGCGCTTACTATTAATGAGTGCGCGAGCGAGAAGTTGAAGAAAATTTACTTGCCAAAAATGTATCAAGGTATTTGGTCTGGGACTATGTGTTTAACAGAATCACATGCCGGGACCGACTTAGGAATGATTAATACTAAAGCGGTACCAAGTGAAAAAGACAGTTATCACATATCCGGAACTAAAATTTTCATAACAGCGGGCGAGCATGACCTTTCTGAAAATATCGTGCACCTCGTTCTGGCTAAATTACCAGGTGCTCCAGCTGGCCCTCGAGGAATTTCTTTATTTCTAGTTCCTAAAATTTTGGTAAACGAAGATGGAAGTCTTGGGACGCGAAATAATGTAGTGTGTGGATCTATTGAAAATAAGATGGGGATTAAAGCATCAGCCACTTGTGTTTTGCATTTTCAAGAAGCGACGGGATTCTTAATCGGAGAACTAAATAATGGATTATCAAATTTGTTTACGATGATGAACTACGAGAGACTTTCAATGGGGTTACAGGGTAATGGACTAGCCGAAAGCTCTTACCAAATCGCTCTAGAATATGCGTCTGAGAGATTGCAAGGACGAGCTGCTAAAGGTCCGCAACTAGTTGACAAGGAAGCAGACCCAATATTGGTCCACCCCGATGTGCGTCGTATGTTGTTGACGATGAAGGTAAACATAATTGCGGGGAGGGCTTTGTCGCTTTATTCATCTTTTCATCTTGATATTTCACGATTACACCCCGATGAGCATGTGCGAGAACGGTCCAAAAAATTAGTATCCCTATTGGTTCCTGTTCAGAAGGCTTATTGCTCTGACAGGGGATTTGAAGCTTGCGTCTTAGGGCAGCAGGTATTGGGTGGTCATGGGTATGCAGCTGAGTGGGGGTTGGAGCAAAATGTTAGAGATGCAAGAATCGCGCAAATTTATGAAGGAGCCAATGGTATTCAAGCGTTAGATCTTATGGGTCGCAAAACTGTTCGTACTGGAGGTGAACAGTTTAATTTATTGATGAAAGAAATGGAGGAATTTTTGGCTTCCCAAAAAGACAATATTGACATGAAACCTTACTTGGCAAAATTTTTTGAAGTTAAATTGTTATTGGTAGAAACGACTAAATTGGTCATAGAAAAATCATCCAATAATCCTGATGAGGTCGGGGCGGCTTCTTATCCGTATATGGAATTGATGGGTTTAACCTTATACTGTTTTATGTGGCAAAGAATTATCTTATCGGCAATTGAGTCGAAAAAAAGGTCGACAGACACCCAAGATTATTATGACGGCCTTATAAAAAATGGCAGGTTTTTTCTTGATAAATTATTACCAAAATCATTGTCTCTGGGAGAGGAAATTAAGGCAGGTGCGGATTCTTTGATGTCGGTTACAGCGGATCAGTTTTAAGCTGCTAGGAATTGAAATTTTATCTTTGTTACCTTGCAATAAGTAGGGTTCTGGATTATTAGAGACACCTGTATACTTAACTAAACCGAAAATATTTGTGGGTAAAAAATGGTTAGAGTAGCGATAGCCGGAGCAGCTGGCCGTATGGGTAGGACTTTGGTCGAAATGTGTGACCAAAGTAAAGACCTTCTTAGTGTAACAGTTGCTACAGTTTTAATTGATGACCCAAGTGTGGGCATAGATTCTGGTCTATTGTCGACCGGAATTGCTAATGGCGTCATTACGAGCACTGATTTGTCTTCTTACGAGCGTGATTTCGATGTTCTTATTGATTTCACAGAGCCAAATTCTACGATGGAGCATCTGGAGATTTGTTTAAAGTTTCAAAAAGCTATAGTGATTGGAACTACTGGATTAACTGATGAGCAGCAAGGAAAAATCCACGAAGCAGGAGCTCAAATACCAGTAATGCTTTCACCAAATATGAGTATCGGAGTAAATCTTTGTTTCGATTTATTGGGAAAAGCAGCAAAAGTGCTAGGAAATGATTTCGATGTTGAAATTTCTGAGGCTCATCATAGGTTTAAGAAAGATGCGCCTTCAGGTACGGCTCTAGAGATGGGTAAAGTTGTTGCTAGGGCTTTAGGCCGAGAATTAGATGAGGTGGCAGTATATGGAAGGGAGGGCGTTGGTGAGCAAAGAGACACTGCGACCATTGGGTTTGCTACGGTGCGAGCAGGCGACATAGTAGGTGATCATACTATTACTTTTGGGGGTCAAGGCGAGCGGATTGAAATAGCTCATAAAGCTAGCAGTCGTAAAACCTTTGCGAGTGGTGCAGTACGGGCAGCGAGTTGGTTGGCAACAAAGCCGGCCGGCGACTATTCAATGCGGGAGGTTCTAGGGCTGGCTGATTGAAGTTAAATTTATTTCAAAAGTAAATTTCTTCAATATAATTCCACTCCTTGATGGACAAAGCACAGGATATTTTAATAGAATGCTTGCTCAGTATTATCCATGCTGAGACCAAGAAATAATGAAGAATTTAAAAAAAAGCGAAATGAAGGAAAACTTCATTTCGCTTTTTTTCTGCGTGTACTGTTTAACTGATGAAATAATTAGCAGGGACTTAAATTGACCAGACCGGCAGTATTAGCGTTGGAAGACGGCAGTATATTCAAAGGTGCTGCATTAGGATCGGAAGGCAATTCTTCAGGTGAAGTTGTTTTTAATACATCTATGACTGGATACCAGGAGATACTAACGGACCCCTCGTATGCTCAGCAAATTATTACGCTTACGTATCCACATATTGGTAACACCGGAATTAATATTGAAGATAATGAATCCAAAAAGATTTGGGCTTCAGGACTTGTGATTCGTGATTTGCCATTAATTGCGAGTAATTGGCGTAGTGAATTAACGCTCGATGAATTTCTTAAAGAGCGCGATGTAATAGCAATTGCAGATATTGATACTCGACGATTGACGCGGCTACTACGTGATAAAGGCCCGCTAAATGGCAGTTTGCTTTCAGGAGAAGCCCTTTCAAATGAAGGTGAGAAGAAAGCAGTTGAGCAAGCTATAAATTATCCGGGTCTAAAAGGTATGGACCTTGCTAAACTAGTATCCAGTAAGGAGAGTTATGTCTGGAGGGATGGGGCTTGGGATATAAAAGACGGTTATTTGCCTGCGCCGAAACATAATTTTAATGTTATCGCTTATGATTTTGGTGTTAAAAGAAACATTCTGCGTATGCTGACAGCTAGAGGTTGCAAGGTAACGGTAGTCCCTGCCAAGACCCCGGCAAAAGAAGTTCGAACGATGAATCCAGATGGTGTGTTTTTGTCGAATGGCCCGGGAGATCCTGAGCCTTGCGAGTATGCCATTAATGCTATAGCTGAACTTCTGGAGCATAATATTCCTTTATTCGGAATTTGTTTGGGGTACCAACTACTGGCTTTAGCTTGTGGAGCTAGCACGATTAAAATGCGTTTAGGCCATCATGGCGCAAACCACCCAGTACAAAGCTTAAAGGATGGTAGCGTTTTAATTACTAGTCAGAATCACGGGTTTGCCGTTGAAGTTGGCTCATTGCCGGCAAATTTGGAAGCCACCCATAAATCACTTTTTGACGGCTCGCTTCAAGGTATTGAGAGGACTGATAAACCTGCTTTTGGCTTTCAAGGACACCCTGAAGCAAGTCCTGGTCCTCATGACATTGCTTCTTTATTTGACCATTTTATTGAGTTGATGGAAGAAAAGAAATCGACAAGAAGTTAATTTGGATAGTGATGAGTATTTAGCTTTATGCCACGACGAACAGACATTAAAAGCATTCTTATTTTAGGAGCGGGACCAATAATAATTGGGCAGGCCTGTGAATTTGATTATTCGGGTGCTCAAGCTTGCCAGGCACTGAGAGAGGAAGGCTATCGTGTTGTATTGGTGAATTCCAATCCCGCAACAATTATGACTGACCCTTCAATGGCAGATGCGACTTATATTGAGCCTGTCAAATGGAGGATTGTAGAAAAAATAATTAGCAAAGAGCGACCTGATGCGATTCTCCCAACAATGGGAGGTCAAACTGCGCTTAATTGTGCTTTGGATTTGAATCGTCATGGTGTGCTAGCTAAATATAATGTAGAGCTTATAGGTGCGAGTTGCGAAGCAATTGATAAAGCTGAAGACCGTGAGCTATTTGACAAGGCAATGATTAGCATTGGGCTAGAAACGCCCCGACATGGTATGGCTCATGACATGGATCAAGCTCATGAAGCTCTCGAAAAAGTTGGTTTCCCCTGTATTGTGAGGCCTTCTTTTACTCTGGGTGGTACTGGCGGCGGAATAGCGTATAACAAAGAAGAGTTTGATGAAATATGTTCGAGAGGGTTGGAATTATCGCCGACAAGTGAGCTTCTTATCGATGAATCTTTAATCGGTTGGAAGGAATTTGAACTCGAAGTCGTTCGAGATAAAAATGATAATTGTATAATTGTTTGCTCTATTGAGAACTTTGATGCTATGGGTGTTCATACTGGTGATTCAATCACCGTTGCGCCTTCGCAAACATTAACCGATAAGGAATATCAGATTTTGCGTAATGCGGCGATAGCTGTATTACGTGAAATAGGGGTCGAGACCGGCGGCTCTAATGTCCAGTTTGCTGTCAACCCTGAGGACGGCCGCTTAGTAATTATAGAGATGAATCCACGTGTATCTCGATCGTCTGCTTTAGCTTCGAAGGCCACTGGATTCCCGATAGCTAGAGTTGCTGCGAAACTGGCGATAGGGTTTACTTTAGATGAATTGCGCAATGAAATTACAGGAGGAGCTACCCCATCGTCTTTCGAACCAACTATTGATTACGTAGTTACAAAGATACCTCGTTTCACTTTTGAGAAATTTCCACAAGCTAACGATCGCCTTACGACACAGATGAAATCTGTTGGCGAAGTAATGGCAATTGGACGGACCTTTCAAGAATCTCTTCAGAAAGCGTTGCGGGGGTTAGAAGTTGGGATGTGCGGGTTCGACCCGATTATTGATGATGAGGCCTCCAATGCTAAAGAACTTCTGACTCGAGAACTTACTGAGCCGGGGGCTCAGCGCGTATGGTATATAGCGGATGCTTTTAGACAAGGTTGGTCATCTGATTATGTCTCGGCATTATCGGGAATTGATCCATGGTTTTTGATTCAGATCGAGGATATCGTTAGAACGGAAAAATATACTATTGGACAAGCTCTTAACGAAATTGATAAAGAGAAATTCCTTAGTTTGAAACGAAAAGGTTTTTCGGATAAGCGTTTATCTCAACTATTGGATGTTAGTGAGTTAGAGGTTCAGCAAGCTAGGCATGCTTTAGATGTTCGACCTGTTTTCAAAAGAGTGGATACTTGCGCTGGTGAATTTGTTTCATCCACCGCTTATATGTATTCCTCTTATGAAGAGGAATGTGAGGCTAATCCCTCTAAACGCGAGAAAATCATGGTGTTGGGTGGCGGGCCTAATAGGATAGGACAGGGTATTGAGTTTGATTATTGCTGTGTGCATGCTGCGTTGGCAATGGGAGAAGATGGGTTTGAAACTATCATGGTCAACTGTAATCCAGAGACGGTATCTACGGATTACAATATTTCCGACAGATTGTACTTCGAGCCTTTGACCTTTGAAGATGTTATTGAAATAGTTGAATTAGAAAGGCCAGCAGGTGTAATCGTGCAGTTTGGCGGGCAAACGCCTTTAAATTTGGTGAAAAAATTGGAGAAGGCTGGCGTACCAGTGCTTGGAACTACCCCTGATGCGATCGATCGTGCTGAAGATCGTGAACGGTTCCAGCATCTTATAGAAAAGTTGGGGCTAAAGCAGCCGCCGAATAGCACTGTGAGAAGTATTGAGGAGAGCATAGAAGAAGCGAAGAAAATTTCTTATCCACTTGTAGTTCGTCCCTCTTATGTCTTGGGAGGAAGAGCTATGGAGATTGTCTATAATGAAGAAGAATTAAAACGCTATATGCGAGAAGCCGTGATGGTCTCGAATGAGAGCCCGGTTTTATTAGATTACTTTCTATCATCTGCGATAGAAATTGACGTAGATGTTGTTAGCGATGGAAAGCAAGTGGTTGTTGGAGCGATTATGCAACATATAGAGCAGGCAGGAATTCATCCAGGAGATTCGGCCTGTTCGTTACCTCCATACAATTTGCCTGTGGAAGTTCAAGATCTAATTCGGGAGCAAGTGACATGCTTAGCGCTGGAACTAGGTGTGATTGGGTTGATGAATACTCAGCTTGCCTATCAGGATGGTGAAGTTTATGTTATTGAGGTTAATCCGAGAGCGTCTAGAACAGTGCCCTTTGTTTCTAAGTGTATTGGGCGATCTTTAGCAAAAGTAGCGGCTCGATGCATGATTGGCAAGTCTCTGGCAGAGCAAGATTTTACGGAAGAAATTATTCCTAAAACTTTTGCAGTTAAAGAAGCAGTTTTTCCTTTTAATAAATTCCCAGGAGTCGATCCGATTTTAGGTCCAGAAATGAAATCTACTGGAGAAGTCATGGGGGTTGGTGCCAGTTTTGCGGAAGCATATGCAAAGGCACAGATGGGTGCTGGCGATGTCATTGAAACCTCGGGTAATGCGTTCATTAGTGTTCGTGACCGCGATAAGCCGTATGTTGTAGAAGTTGCCAAAAAATTAGATGCTCTCGGTTACTCTCTAGTAGCTACTCATGGGACTGCGAAAGTAATTGAGGAAGCTGGACTTAAAGTTAAAGGTGTAAATAAGGTGTTACAAGGTAGACCACATGTAGTGGATATGCTAAAAAATGATGAGATACAAGTAGTTTTTAATACGACCGAAGGTACTCAGGCGATAGCTGATTCTTCTATAATTCGACGAACGGCTTTAAGGCATGACGTTTATTGCACAACTACTATAGCTGGTGCGCTGGCGGTATGTGAGGCGGTTGAATTTGGTAATAACTTGTCGGTATATACGATTCAACAACTTCATTCTGAGTTACATTGATTAGCATTTAATTTTGACCATTAAGAGTAGTTTGATTTTATTATGACAAAAGTACCCATGACAGTTGGTGGCGCTGAAAAACTTCGAGCCGAATTAAATCAACTTAAAACAATACAGCGACCAAAAATATCGGCCGCAATCGCTGAGGCGCGAGAGCATGGCGATCTAAAGGAAAATGCGGAATATCACGCAGCCAGAGAGCAGCAGAGTTTTTGTGAAGGGAGAATAACTGAGATAGAGTCAAAACTCGCCGAAGCTGAAGTTATTGATGTGACTAAAATAGAGCCATCAAACAGAGTAATATTTGGTACAACTGTCACCTTATATAATCTAAATACGAATAAATCAGTAACTTATCAAATCGTTGGTGAGGATGAGGCTGATGTGCCTTCAGGAAAAATTTCAGTGGTCTCTCCAATCGCTCGTTCTGTAATGGGGAAGAGAGAGGGAGAAGAAGTTACTGTAAAAGCTCCCGCTGGTGACGTTCAATATGAAATAGAAGAGGTGCAATATATCTAAGGATTTTTTCGTATTAAGTTTGAAAGACGAGCATCCGGTTTCTTTGCCATGCGATACAGTAGAACTATGTGACCAATACTTTGAATACATTCAGCTCCAAGCTCACTACAAATTTCGCTAGAAAGTTTCTTTTTTTTTGATCTATCGGATGTAAGTAATTTGATTTTTACTAGCTCATGTTCGGTTAATGCGCGATTAAGCTCCTTTTTAATATTTTCTGTAATTCCTTTCTGAGCAATAGTTACTATTGGTTTGAGGTTGTGACCGATAGATCTAAAGTGCTTTTTTTTGGAACTCGAAATTGGCATTAAGTTTTCATTTGAATTGCTGAGGCGGTACATTCTAACAGCTTCTTGAATTGCCTGAAATACACTAGGATTTAATTAAGATGGCAAGATCAAACAACAGTGAGAAATGGCTAAGAGAGCATTTCGATGACAGCTATGTAAAAAAAAGTCGTGCAGAGGGCTTTCGTTCTAGGGCTAGTTACAAGCTTTTAGAGATTCAAAAGAAAGATCGGTTAATTAAGCCGGGAATGACTGTAATTGATTTGGGAGCCTCACCCGGGAGTTGGTCACAAGTTGTTGCTAATTTGGTAGGCCCAAAAGGTGTGATTTTTGCTAATGATTTATTGCCTATGGATCATATCGAAGGGGTTAATTTCATTCAGGGTGATTTTACCGATCAAGCACTTTACGATTTGTTGATTGAAAAGCTTGCTGGAACCGCCGTAGACCTTGTAATTTCGGATATGGCCCCCAATATTAGTGGTGTAAAGGAGATAGATCAGCCTCGAGCGATCTATTTGTCCGAAATAGCCCTTGATTTGGCAAGGTCTGTCTTAAAGCCAGGTGCAAATTTTCTGGTAAAAGTGTTTCAAGGAGAGGGGCTAGAAGCGTTTCAAACAGAGATTAGGAGCAGTTTTAGTACCGTAAAAGTTAGAAAGCCACGAGCTTCAAGATCCCGATCAAGGGAAATATATCTGCTCGCCAAAGGATTTACGGGCTAATTAGGAATTTACGTGCAAAATTCCACATAAAGATTAGAATTGGTATGGGTATGGTGGAATAAAGGTATTTGCTGGGGCCTGTCTAAACCATTCCAAAAATTTTAGGTTTTAATCCTCTCGGATTGAGAGTTTATTAGGAGATAAGTCTTTGAATGATATGGCAAAAAATCTGATTCTTTGGATGATTATAGCCGGCGTCCTTTTGACAGTATTTCAGAATATTAACCAAGAAACGCGTGAAGATAATATTAATTACTCTGAGTTTGTTCGAGAGGTTCGTTCTGGTCGCGTTTCAGCGGTTGAATTGGCTGGAATTAACATCACAGGTTGGCGAACCGATAATTCTCAGTTTCGAACAGTGATGCCTCTAATTGGTGATGATCAATTGATGAATGACTTATTCGACAACGGTGTTGAGATTCGTGCGAATGAGCCAGAACAACAGAGTATTTGGACCCAGCTTCTTGTTGCTAGCTTTCCTATCCTAATAATTATTGCTCTATTCTTTTTCTTTATGCGCCAAATGCAAGGAGGAGGGGCAGGAGGAAGAGGTGGGCCAATGTCGTTTGGCAAGAGTAAAGCCAAGCTTTTGGGCGAAGACCAGATTAAAATTACATTTGCGGATGTGGCTGGCGTAGATGAAGCGAAGGAAGATGTTCAAGAACTTGTAGAGTTTTTGCGTGAGCCGGATAAATTTCAACGACTTGGTGGGCGCATTCCTAGAGGTGTACTCATGGTGGGCCAGCCAGGGACGGGTAAAACTTTGTTGGCCAAAGCCATAGCAGGCGAAGCGAAAGTGCCTTTCTTTTCAATTTCAGGTTCTGATTTTGTTGAAATGTTTGTTGGTGTTGGAGCATCTCGCGTCCGAGATATGTTCGAGCAGGCTAAGAAACAGTCACCTTGTATTATATTTATTGATGAGATTGATGCGGTAGGCCGCCACCGAGGTGCTGGTTTAGGTGGGGGGCATGATGAACGCGAACAAACACTTAACCAGCTACTAGTTGAGATGGATGGTTTTGAAGGAAATGATGGCGTTATTGTAATGGCAGCAACTAATCGCCCTGATGTTTTGGATCCAGCTCTTCTGAGACCTGGACGGTTTGACCGTCAAGTTGTGGTGGGATTGCCTGACATTCGTGGGCGAGAACAAATTTTGAAAGTGCATATGAGAAAAGTCCCTATAGATGATCATGTAGAGGCAAGCGTTATCGCAAGAGGAACCCCAGGATTTTCTGGTGCTGATTTGGCAAATCTAGTTAACGAAGCTTCTCTTTTTGCTGCAAGGGCTGGCAAGCGACTTGTAACTATGGAGGACTTCGAAAAAGCTAAAGACAAGATCATGATGGGCGCAGAACGCAAGTCTATGGTTATGTCTGAAAAAGAGCGTATGAATACAGCCTATCATGAGGCGGGACATGCTATAGTCGGACGACTAATGCCCGAACACGACCCGGTATATAAAGTCAGCATCATTCCGAGGGGTCGAGCTTTGGGTGTGACGATGTTCCTTCCGGAAGAAGATAGATATAGCTTAAGTAAGCAACATATCCTCAGTCAAGTTTGTAGTCTTTATGGGGGTCGTATAGCTGAAGAAATGACATTAGGAAAAAATGGCGTGACAACTGGCGCTTCTAATGATATTCAAAGAGCTACCGAGATGGCTAGAAATATGGTTACCAAATGGGGATTGTCTGAGGAGCTTGGCCCATTGCTTTATTCGGAAGATGATGGTGAAGTTTTCTTAGGTCGGTCAGCTGCGTCGCAGTCAAAAACAGTATCTGATGAAACAGCTATCGCTATAGATAAGGAAGTCCGCAGAATTGTCGATGAGTGTTATGATAAGGCAGCAAAGATTTTGGAAGAAAATCGTAACCTTTTAGAGCTAATGAAAGACGCGTTAATAGAATATGAAACAATTGATGCAGCTCAGATTGACGACATTATGGAAGGTAAAAAACCTCGGCCTCCTGCAGACTGGTCTGATTCCGATGAAGATAGCTCGGGAGGGGCAAGTAAAGTTGAAGAAGAGGTTGGCAAGTCGTCCCCCATCGGTGGACCTGCTGGCGAGCATTAAAACTAATATACCGTTCTAAAAAAAACGAAATATCACCGTGAAATTTTCCCTTAGCGCAGGAGAGCGGAAGATAGACTTATCCTCTCCTGTTTGCATGGGAATCATTAATGTTACGCCGGATTCATTTTCTGATGGATCAGAATTAGCAAGTAAAGATTCTCAATTTTCAATTGATTTAGACAGGGTGCTTTTCAAAGCAGAATCGCTTATTGCTGAGGGTGCGACTATTATTGATGTCGGCGGAGAGTCTACTCGACCTGGCGCTTCTCCTATATCTGATGAAGAAGAATTACAAAGAGTAATTCCTGCAATTGAAGTGATAAAGAATAATCTAGATGTGTGCATTTCGGTCGACACGAGTTCGCCGATTGTTATGTCTGAAGCAATATCGGCCGGAGTGGGATTGATTAATGATGTCCGTGCCTTTTCGAAACTTGGTGCGCTTGAGGTCGCTATAAAATCAAACGCTGCTTTATGTCTAATGCATATGCAGGGGCAACCCATGAATATGCAGGAATCTTTTCAATATACTGATCTACTTAGTGATATTTTTAATTTCCTGAAGGACCGTATTAAAGCTTTTTCAAAGGCAGGAGTTCTTAAGAGTCGACTTGTTATTGATCCTGGCTTTGGGTTTGGGAAATCGCTTGAGCATAATTATCAGATTTTAAAACATTTATCAGTTTTTGAAGGGTTAAATTTGCCGATATTGGTCGGTATATCTAGGAAATCTATGATTGGCGATGTAGTGGGTCATCCCGTAAAAGAGCGAGTTTATGGTTCAGTTGCTGCCACGATACTTGCCCTTAATAATGGTGCGTCAATTATCCGAACACACGATGTTGCTGCCACCATGGATGCAATTAGAGTACACTCTATTTATCAAAGAGTTTGAGGGTTAGGCATACATGCAGGAAAGAACTAAACGCTATTTTGGTACAGATGGAATTCGTGGCACGGTCGGTACCAGCCCCATTACTCCGGATTTTATGCTGAAATTAGGTTGGGCGGCCGGCAAGGTTTTTGCGAATACCGGTAATGGCCGCAACAAAATTCTAATAGGTAAGGACACTCGTATTTCGGGCTATATGTTTGAAGCAGCGCTTGAAGCAGGACTTACAGCGGCTGGAGTGGACATTAATTTAACTGGGCCGATGCCAACCCCGGCCATTTCTTACTTAACTAGAACACTCCGTGCCCAAGCTGGAATCGTTATTAGTGCGTCGCATAATTCGTTCGAAGACAATGGAATTAAGTTTTTCTCAAGTGACGGATCCAAACTACCAGATGAAATTGAGTTTGCGATTGAAGACTTGTTAAGCCGTGATGTTTCGGTATCTACTGTTATGCCACAGTCTTTAGGAAAAGCCTCCCGTATTACTGATGCTGCCGGCCGTTATATTGAGTTTTGCAAGAGCACCATAGGTTCAACTCTAAAATTAAACGGTCTTAAGATCGTTGTAGATTGCGCGCATGGCTCTACCTACCACATAGCGCCTATAGTATTTGAGGAGCTTGGTGCAAAAGTGAAGGCCATTGGAGTTTCGCCAGATGGTTTAAATATAAATAAAAACAAAGGTTCAACTTCCCCAGAATCTCTCGCTAACGCTGTTCTTGCTGAAGAGGCTGATATTGGGATTGCATTTGATGGAGATGGCGATCGGGTAATTATGGTTGATCACCTCGGGAACATTGTGGATGGTGATGAGATTCTGTATGTGATTGCTCGGGATAGGCGTAGGCAAAGTATCGATTTTGGGGGTGTTGTTGGTACTTCGATGAGTAACCTTGGTCTAGAGCTAGCGCTAGATGCACTAGATGTTCCATTCATTAGGGCACCTGTCGGCGATCGTCATGTAATGAAGGCAATGCTTGATTGCAGTTGGAATCTGGGCGGTGAAAATTCGGGGCACTTAATTTGTTTAGATATTGCAAACACTGGAGATGGTATCGTTTCATCATTGCAGGCGCTTTCTGCGCTGGTAAATTGTGGACAGCCACTTTCAGACGCGATTAGTAAAATGCGTAAATTTCCACAGTCTATGGTAAACGTTAAGACGGCTAATTCTCCCGACATAAATAAAAACAAGAAAATTCAGTCAGCGATCAACGATATTGAATCCAAGCTTGGCGAAAATGGCAGAGTTTTGTTAAGGCCTTCGGGTACAGAGCCTCTTATGCGAGTCATGGTGGAGGGAGAGGATTCTGAAATAGTAGAGCAACTTGCAAAAGAGCTTTCGGAAGTCGTGTCTGGTGAATGCAGCAACTAAGCATCGCATAACATATACAGGTCATTGCAACCCTAACTTAACTTAGTTAGTATTGGCGCCCTTTTTGGGCCGAGTATATGATAAAAAAAATGAAAAATCCCGGAGAAATCAAGGTCTAAGCAAAATGCAGCAAACTCTAGTAATCGGAAACTGGAAGATGCATGGGACTTTAAGTTGGTCTCAGAAAATAATGGAGACTTTAGTTGGCGAGTTAGCTGGAATAAGTGAAAAGGTTGGCATTGCTGTTTGCCCAGCTTATATACATATGGAAACGGTAAGCAGGGCATTAAGTAAGCCGGAATGCTTTATTAGATTTGGCGCACAGAATGTTCATACTAAGGAAGAGGGAGCTTTCACCGGCGAAATTTCAGCGACGATGCTATCAGATCTAGGCGCGACATTTGTTATCGTTGGCCACTCTGAGCGACGGGAAGCTGGAGAAACGGACAAAGCCATAGCTGAAAAATTTAAAGTAACTCAAACAAATGGATTGGTTCCAGTCTTATGTCTTGGTGAGTCATTGGTCCAGCGCGAACATGGAGAAACTGAACAGGTGGTTCTTAACCAGTTGGACGCGGTAATTTTTGAGTGTGGTATTGATGCTTTATCAGATTCAATAATTGCTTATGAACCAATTTGGGCGATAGGCACAGGGAAGACAGCATCCGCGGACCAAGCACAAACGGTACATAGATGTATTCGAGATCATTTAGCTGAGAAAAATGAAGTGGTCGCGAAAACAGTTAAAATAATTTATGGCGGCAGTGTTAATAGCACTAATGCAAAAGAATTGTTTGACCAAGCTGATATAGATGGAGGTTTGGTTGGAGGTGCCTCATTGAAGGCAGAAGAATTTATATCAATATGTAAAATTGCGGATTATTAACTATGCAAACTCTGATAATTATAGTTCACGTGGTTGCTGCTATAGCGATAGTAGGTCTAGTGTTATTGCAGCAAGGAAAAGGTGCTGATGCGGGAGCTTCTTTTGGTTCGGGGGCATCTCAAACAGTTTTTGGTTCCTCAGGAAGTGGAAATTTTCTCGTTAGGGCGACAACTATTGCGGCAGTAATATTTTTTGTGACAAGCCTTACTCTGGCAATTTTTGCTCGTAATCAAGCTGGTACAGGAAGCTCGGCTGGATTACCAATAGTGAATCAGGATATTTTAGAAGAGGCGACCTCAGCGCAGTCTGATGTTCCCGTTTTGGAAGAAGAGCAGACTTCTTCTAGCCAATCTGATGTGCCTACATTGCCAGATAACTAAACGAAAGTGTTTTTAAAAATTGCCGAAGTGGTGGAATTGGTAGACACGCTATCTTGAGGGGGTAGTGAGCTTTGCTCGTGCCGGTTCAAGTCCGGCCTTCGGCACCATTTTTACCTAACTCGCAGAACTAACCATCGATGTTGCTCCCACCTGTCTACTTAGGTTCCACTTCAACTTACTCCACTACCTTCGCAAATTACTTATCTACAGGCGTAGGTGACATGTCAGTGACTTGTTCTCCCGAGCCGAGCCTAGAAAATGCGAACAGAATTCCTGGAAAAATTAGAAAGAAAACCGTGATACCGGCGATAAACTTGGATTTCAATTGGAAGGACTAATAAAGAGCCGAGGTTCAGTCGGTTAGTTCTCCCCTTTGCTAGTTACTCTCCAAGGATCTAACTCTCCTGCCAATGGACAAAAATCTCCGGTATCCAAAAAATGGGTATGGAGACATTCCAGGGTGGATCCCAATTCTTGTAACAACTTCACGGTCCCAGGAAAAGCAACTCTGGTAAAAAAACCTGCCCGACCACCTCGCGGGATATCAGCTGTTGATTGGCCTAATCGGGTTATCACAGTTACATCACCGCCCTTTGATACCAAGTACCGGATCAACTCGTTGTCACCTCTTGATGCTGCATAGTGCATCGGCGTATAACCCCATGAATCTAAGGTATTCACATCGATGCCGTGCTCCTCCACGAGGTATTTAACAGCTGGTATAAAACTTCCGGGAACGTTCCTGACACTGAAGGATCCTAGGCCTGTAAACCCACCCCCTGCAGCCACATGTATCGGGTAAGCATTAAAAGCATTCGTTGGAATATACGGCAACCCTGAATCCTCCTGCTGTCTTCCATCCTGCTGCCGACGCTCTCTCATTTCTGGAGCTGGCCATGCGGTTGGAATGTTGGGATCAGCGCCATAGCTGGACAGTAACTTCATGGCCTCGATATCCTGCGCATAAGCCGCACGCCAGAAAGGAGTAGCACCCTTTAGATCGGTTCCAATCTTGGTCAGTCCATATTCCCAATACCAGAGATGGGTATTGAGACGCACATTAGGATCGGCGCCGGCTTCTAATAGAGCACTCAATATGTCGAGATATTCTGTCTTTTGTAGATCCTGGGCTCTGGGCTGAGGATAGTTGGATTTAGGTGCCCATTGTGTTTGAAGAACTGCAAATAGCGGACCCGCTCCATCCGTATTTGCCACCAGATTAGCATCGGCACCCTGGCTAATAAGAAGCATTGCCAGGTCAAACTGTCCATTGAGAGTCGCGATGAGCAGTGGACTTGTTTCATCTCCGCCACTCACCTGATTCACATTCGCGCCGCCTTCCAACAAAGCCATTGCTGCTTCCGAATGTCCTTCTCTGGCCGCATGCAATAGTGCCGTCATTCCGCCTGTAGCTCCCACTAGTGTTTCACGGTAAGGAGGCCTTGGAAGATCGGGTCCTCCTGGATAATCTGGACGATGATTGACTAAAGCTTCCTCATTAAAATCCCGATAAGCTTCTCCCGATTGCAAAAATTCTCTCTGCGCTTTAATAGCCGCCTGAACCTCGTCTACACTAGGTTCATCGTCTTCGGTCACCGTACCCGCACTGACATAATCACCACTCGCATCCACGATCCTGTCATTGCTGATGTACTCCGAAAGCTCTTCTCTTAGAAAACGACTTGCCTGCCGATCAGCAAAAACTTGCTGTAAGACATCCACTGTAGCTGTTGAAATAGACGGGTCCGCGCCAGCGTCTAAAAGCAATTCGACCGATTCAACTCGGTTCCTGGCCGCGGCGAACATCAGGGGAGTCTGTCCAGCTGACCCTTCTTTGGCGTTTGGATCAGCACCATATTCAAGCAGAACCTTCACCGATTCAGCACCACCTACCTCCTGGGCGGCCAAATGCAAAGCCGTGGCTAGACTATTGGTGGTCGTTGCGCTTACGTCTGCTCCTGCCTCCAAAAGCGTCCTGACAATGGTGCTGTTGGTCTGGCTGCTCGCCAGATGAAGAGGCGTGTAGCTGCCTATTCTTGTTGTCGGGTTTACCTCGGCACCGGCATCCAGAAGTGGTGCCAAGATATCAACATGTCCTAACTGAGCGGCCCAATGCGCCGCTGTCATGCCATCCCCTGTCGCCTCATCCAAGTCAGAACCATTTGCGATCAGTTGCGCAACAGTTTCAAGGTCTCCTGAGCGAGTTGAATCTATCAACTCAGAAGCAAAACTAGCTGTAAAACCAAGTAATAAAAACGACAGTACAGTCAGCCTCGAAAATCCTGCAAACCGGAAACGGGCAAACATGTCCATCACGCTACTCCTGTCGTTGACGTCACACCTCTTGACACCGTCAAGTCCAGAGAACCGTTACTATCGCCGAAGCTGTCCATCTCATGACCCATACCCTGCATCAGGGTAACAAACGCGTTAGCCATGGGTGTGCCTGCGGCAGCAGCAACATGCACTCCGCCTTCTAGAGCTCCGTTCGCATGCCCCATCAGAAGTAATGGACATCTGATGTGGTTATGTAAGTTCGGATCTCCCATGGGGGATCCCCAGACTATTGCTGTTTTGTCTAAAAGAGTCCCATCTCCATCAACCGTATTCTTCAACTTTTCCAGGAAGTAGGCGACTGCGCCCATGCGATAGGTATTGATCCGATGGAAGTCCATAATGTCGTCGGCAACGTTCCCGTGATGAGAAGCACCATGAATGGACTTGGTAATACCGCTTTGCGGGAATGTCCTATTGGACTGATCAAAACCAGTCTTAAACGTGATTGCTCGTGTCATGTCGGACTGTAAAGCCAGGACTTGCAGGTCGAACATAAGCTCCATGTGTTCTTCCCATGAATCAGGAATGCCAGAGGGAGCCTCCGGCATCTCTCTTTCCTCGCCCGATATATTTCGAGCTTCCATCAGCTGAATCCGGCGCTCAACCTCTCGTATATGCTGTAGGTACTCATCCAGCGCGACCCGATCCATGGCTCCCAGTGATTTACTCAATCTGTCCACTTCTGAAACCATCCAGTCGAGCATACTTCGATCAGTCCTTCTCCTTTCGCTTCTGTCTTGCTCGGAATCTCCGGCACCAAAAAGTCGTTCAAAAACGGCGCGGGGTTCTCGAATAGCAGGTAGCGGTTGACTCGGTGTTGCCCAAGCCAGAGAAGTCGTGTACGCGCAATGGTAGTTGTATGCACAGCCACCACCACGATCAATTTCTTCAATACACAGTTCGAGAGAGGGAAGCACCGTATCCGTGCCAAATCGTTGAGCATGGAGCTGGTCAATAGAAGTTCCAATATGTATGTCAGAACCTTGAGTCTGCTTCGGATGTGCTTGAGTCAAAAAAACAGCTGTCGAACGATCATGGTCGCCCCCTATTTCTTCAACACGATAAGCTTCAGCCATCCG
>JAQWTK010000083.1 GCA_029242705.1 Gammaproteobacteria bacterium
CCCAGATCTTGACCCCCCTAACACCGGAGGCTTGGTCAAGGCAGGCTCTACTCTGAATTTAAATATGCACTACACTCCTAATGGGCGAGAGACTACAGATCGCAGTCAATTAGGCGTTTGGTTTTATCCCTTAGGTGAAGAGCCAGAAGAGCGGATGTCTGGAAGGTGTGCATGTGTTTTCCCGAATAAATGGACCACTATTCCTGCTCATGATCCAGCATTTGAGCAGACGGCCACCATTACTATTGAGAATGACGCTCATATCTATAGCTATTTGCCGCATATGCATTTTCGAGGAAAGCGGATGCGGTTCTTTGCAGACTATCCTGATGGTACTAGTGAGGAATTAATCAATATCGCTAAGTACAACTATAATTGGCAGCTTAGCTACACATATGAAGAACCAAAATTTGTTCCAGGCGGTACAAAAATTACCGCGGTAGCCGCGTGGGATAACTCAGCACAAAACCCAGCTAATCCAAACCCAGATCGAAATGTAGATTGGGGTAATCAGAGTTGGGACGAGATGTTTTTCGGTGCAGTTAATTGGAAAGACGTCGATCAGGGAGGTGAAGACTAGCTTTAAAGCTAGTCTTCTTTTCTCAAGAGCTAACGTTTTCCAGGTTTTTGAGAATTAATGCTTTAATAAAATCTAAGTGACGCGCAAACATACATAGTTTGTTAGCATTAGGTTATATTCTTCCCGTCCTGAAAATTTATTTACATCTGACAATCAATCAATAATATTTATTCATGAAAATTGGCATCCTCAAAGCGGATAATGTTCGGCCTGAGTTGCGAGACCGTTTCGGTGAGTATCCGGATATGTTTCGAGAAGTTTTAGTTGCCGCCAATCCCAAAGCAGATCTTGTCACTTATGAAGTTATGATGGGCGAGTATCCGAAAGACATTAATGAGGTAGATGGTTACGTCATTACTGGGAGCAAAATGAGTGTTTACGATGATATTGATTGGATTAAGCAGCTCGGGTTATTCGTACAGCGATTGCATCGGGAGAGGAAAAAGTTAGTAGGTATTTGTTTTGGTCATCAGCTAGTTGCGCATTTTTTAGGGGGTCGAACTGAGAAGTCAGAAAAGGGTTGGGGTGTGGGTGTACATAAATCAACACTCACCGATGCAGCAGACAAATACGAATTTGAGGGAGAAACCTATAACTTGGTTTGTAGTCATCAGGACCAGATAGTCGAACCGGCACCTTCTAGCGTTATTCTTGCAAGCAACGATTTTTGTCCCTATTCGATGCTTCAAATCGAAGATCATATTCTGACTTTGCAAGGCCACCCTGAATTCAAGCGAGAATTTTCACGCTCTCTATTAGAAATTCGACGAGATGCTTTTGGAGAAAATTGTTACGAGCAGGGTATAAAATCACTTGAACAGTCTGTTGATGACGATAAAGTTGGTAAATGGATAATGGATTTTATCTCTTCTTCTACTGCTTAAATAGAGCGCCATAAAAATACACCAAGAAAACTTTAGTACGGCAGATCTCCAAATATGGTAATGCGGTGTAGTTGTCGATGTGCTGGGAAATAGTCGTTTATAGGCTTGTGTTGAGTGCTACGATTATCCCATAGCGCTATACAATTTGGCTCCCAGTTAAAGCGGCAAGTTAGTTCGGGTGTTTTGACATGTTCGAATAAGAAGTCCAACACTGCGCGGCTTTCTGCTTTCTTCATTCCGACAATGTGTGTCGTAAATAAGCTGTTGACGAAGATAACTTTTTTTCCACTTTCCGGATGGGTTTGAATTACAGGGTGTTTCACTGGTGGATTATCCTTGATTGCTTGCGCAAGTCGCTCAGCACCGCCTTCTTCCTCAAGGCTCTCTCTGAACCCATATCGAAAATCATGAACTGCATAAAGGCCATCCAGAAAATTTTGCATGTAAGTAGAAAGATCTTCATAGGCCGCTGTCATACTAGCCCAGAGCGTATCGCCACCGCGCGCTGGGATAATTTTTGAGCGCAGAACTGAGCCTAGAGGTGGATGTTGGCGAAATGTCATGTCGCTATGCCAGGCTTCTATTTTAGTTGGTTCTTCGGCAGTGCTCTCTAAAATAGTTATTTCTGGAAAACCCTCGACGGTATCGTAGGCAGGATGGGTCTGTAGTGGGCCGAAGAGGTCAGCCAGAGCTTTTTGCTGAGCGGGACTAATATCCTGATTTCGAAAGAAAATCACCTCATATTCTACAAGCAATTCTCGAATTTTCTTGTAATCGTTGGTTGATAGCGACTGTGTTAAATCGATTCCTTCTATTTCCGCGCCAAGAGCGCCTGCCATTGGTATACAGGTAATCATTCAGTTCTCTTAAATAGATAAATGCCCATAACTGGGGCCCGAGGCCATAAAATTATTTTTGCCGGATAAAAATAGCCTATGGAACAGGCGTAGATAATACACAAATTTTTTTAGAGACAACAATCGCTTTATCTATTGTATGGAGTTAAAAAGGATTTTATTTGCTGATTTTTATTCCATTCAGCAGTTATTAGAAATGTAATGTACACTGATAGTATTCACGCGACAGCGCTATGAGTATTAGACTCATTTGGCGGTCGAAAAGGATAATTTTCTGCGAGAAATCTTTAAGCAAATAACTAAGTCATATGAATTTCACTCGACGCTTTATTTTAAATCTACCTCTTGTAATTCTTGCGCAGTCAGCATCTGCTGCATCGATTGATCAAACTGTAGAGATCTGGATTCGTCCAATTACTGCAGTACTGTCTTCGGTAGTTTTCTTTGAGATCAATTTCTTTGGCCAACCTGCACCCTTAATTGTACTTTGGCTTGTGGCGGCAGCCTTGTTTTTCTCGGTGTATATGGGGTTTATAAATATTCGAGGATTTAGCCATGCCCTCAGGGTCGTAAGAGGAGATTACAAAGATTCCACTGCGGATGGCGAAATAACTCATTTTCAGGCGGTGTCTACTGCGATTTCTGGCACCGTTGGTATCGGCAACATCGGGGGTGTAGCAGTTGCAATTGGGATGGGTGGCCCAGGGGCTGCTTTCTGGTTATTCCTAGCCGGTTTCTTGGGTATGTCAACCAAACTTGTGGAGTGCACGTTAGGAGTAAAGTATCGCAAAATTAATGCGGATGGGTCAGTGTCTGGGGGCCCGATGTATTACTTGGAGGCATTGTTAACCGAACGTAAATTTCCGAGGATTGGCAAACTCCTTGGAGGTTTCTATGCATTGGCTCTGGTTATCGGTTGTTTTGGTATCGGGAATATGTTCCAGTCGAATCAGGCCTATGCACAATTTGTGAACATAACTGGCGGTGATCAAAGTTTTTTCGGTGAACGGGGCTGGCTTTTTGGATTGATTATGGCACTAACGATTGGTGCTGTAATTATTGGTGGCATCCGCTCTATCGCCAGAGTAGCGAGTAAGATAGTACCATTCATGAGTATCCTTTACGTGGTTTCTGCATTGGTGATTCTCATCATGAGTGCAGAGTATCTACCTGAAGCTATTACCCTCATTATTTTTGAAGCCTTTTCCGCCCAAAGTGCGACTGGGGGTATGGTTGGTGCGATGATAATTGGTTTTCAGCGAGCAGTTTTTTCTAACGAGGCTGGCATTGGTTCTGCGTCAATCGCACACTCCGCAGTGCAAACTGATGAGCCTGCCTCAGAAGGGCTGGTATCTTTGTTGGAGCCATTTATAGATACAATGGTAATTTGCACATTGAGCTCTTTAGTCATTGTCGCCACCGCTTATCCAGCTGGATTAATGGAAGCTGGTTTAGAAGGTATAGAGCTGACCTCAGCCGCATTTGAGCACCATATAAGTTGGGCTCCTTACCCGCTGGCACTTGCCGGTTTGCTATTTGCTTTCTCAACTACCTTGGCATGGTCCTACTATGGGCTACAGGGGTGGCTGTATCTGGTTGGCGATTCTCCAAAAGCACAGCTGGGCTTTAAGCTTGTATTTTGCGGTTTTGTAATGCTGGGAAGCATGATCCAGTTAACCGCCGTATTAGATTTTTCCGACGCAATGGTTTTCCTTATTTCTATACCTAACATTCTCGGATTGTACTTTTTTGCACCACTGGTGAAGCGCGAAGTTAATCTGTACCTAAAAAAAATTCGAGACTCTCGCGAAGAGTTTAATGAATAAACTGCACAAGTTCTTAGCTCGCGCCGGGGATTTTCTCAAAATCTCTAAGATTCTAAAAAATATTCATAATATCTCGAAGATATCGTAAGCTACTTTTCCTTCAACCTGTTTAGATTTTCCGACAAACACTTTGTGATTCAACCAGTCATATTTTTCTGACGAAGTATTAAATACTGGCGTTACTCTCCAATACAATCCAGAATCGCTTCGAGCCACCACGCCTTTATAGGTCATGTAAATAATAGCGCCATCGTCAGTCTCTAGAGTAATGCGAACATCAAGACTGCTGTGCCCGGAAACTTGCGTGATCCAGTCGGCTCCTCCGTCATGCACGGTGCCATTTAATCTTGCGCCATCGAATGAGCCTCCGGTTACCGGGGCGATTGACGTGTGACCAGCATCAAGCTGTGGGTCAACATCTAGTAATAATTCCATTAAGAGTTCAGATTCTAGGTTACTAGCAGGAGATTGAGCTGACGTCATGGGCGCTGTCCCGATTAACACTAACATTAAAATGAAAGAGAGTTGTATTTTGAATTTTCTCATAATTAATTTTCCTATTAAGTGGTCCATATAATATTCTTCCTTGCCTAAGAAGTCACAGCTTCTCGTGCCTTAAATTTGTTATCAAACCGTTTTAAAATTGTGGGTAAATAAAGCAAGTCAAGTAATAGTGCCAAAATCACAATTGGAACGAGCAACTTTGCTGATTGTTGAAAATAGATAGTGTTAGCGAAAATGAGAACTGTAGTCCCTAAAGCTAGAACTAGTGTTGTTATAGATAGAGCTGGACCAGCGACTTTAATGGAGTGGGTGATTGCAAATTCCTTTGATTTTCCGTCTCGGCGTTCTTCTAAGTAGTGGCTTAAAATATGAACTGTATCATCTACCACTAAGCCAATGCTGATACTGAAAAGCATCATTACGAAAGGGTCGATTTGTCCGACAAATAGGGCCCAAAAACCAAAAACCATTGTCGCTGGCAACAAGTTAGGAATTACGCTAAGAAGTCCAAAATAAAAACTTTTAAAACCGAAAATTAGGCATATGGTAATTAGTAATAGGCTAATGGAATATCCTTGTAATAATTCTATTGTAACGAGCTCATCCATTCTGGCAAAAAGAAGTACACCACTACCATGGATAAGCGATGCTGAGTCAAATATGTTAGAAAAGTTTTGAGTAATGCGTCCATCGAGGTCGATCATTTCTTGATTTGACATTGAAGAGCCATTTACGACGATAGAAATAACTGAATTTTCATCATTTATAAAACTTGATAAGGGTAGGTAGTTAGCTTCAACCGTGCGGTATGCATTTAAGTAATTTATATTCGTTTGCAAGTCTTGAGGTAGGCGGAAGTTCTCTTCATTTCCATCGTTAACGATTCTATTTATCGTTTTTAATATTTCTGCCAGACTGATTACTGATTCGACTTCATCCTGTAATGATATCCATTCGGCAAATTCATCAACTTTATGCAAAAAAATGGGATTGATAGCTCCTTCTTGCGTTCTAGCATCTATTCCATAGGCTAGACTTAAGCCACGATTCATATTTTCGCTCACAACATCATAGTACTGGCTAATATCTGAATCCGAAGCTATGAAATCAAGGCGATCAAAGTCAGTTTCATTCATTGGAAGCAGAAGTATTGTGACGACGGCCAGTAAAGAACAACCTAAAAATATGCTTTTATCGTGTGAGTTAGTAAAGTTTATGATGTGCTGTAATTGAGGTTGTAAGAAATTCACATCGGACTCTTTCTTTATTGGCGATGGCTTAGTGATCCAGATTAATAGCGATGGAAGCATCAAAAGTGTTAATAGGTAAGCAAAAATAATTCCTAGCGACACAATTTGTCCGAAATCTTCAATTGCGGGGGATGAGGAGATGTTAAGAGACGAAAAACCAATTGCAGTGGTTAACGCTGCTAGAGTAATGGGTCGGAGGTTGCAGATCATGCTATGGGTCATCGCTTCGAATTTGGATTGACCTTTGTACAGAGCTTGCTTAAATACAGAAATGACGTGAACGCTATTTGCGACTGAAATAATAACTACGACTAAAGGAGCAATGACTGAAATATTGTTAAAAGCGAAATTAAGGTAACCCAACGCGCCTATAGTATTAACAATAGTAAATCCAACATGAGCTAGGATACAGCCCCCAATTGTTAATGATTTAAAACAAAGACAAATAACTGATACGCAAAGCAAAATAACGAAAGGCATTAAGCGCGTGAGATCATCGACCATGTTCTGCTGGCTGGATTGTTCCAGAAGCACATCTGCGTTAGCAAATAATTTGACATCAGGGTGTTGGTTTCTCAATAAGGATTGTAGATTAGTTATTGCGTCCGCAATTTTTAACCTTTCCGTATCAGAGGCGCTTTTCGTATCAACACTAATTATGGCAAAAGTTAAAGCTCCGTCCTGAGATAGGAGGTTTGCCGTGAGTAGTCGATCATTTATTGCTTCCTCACTTAAGCTATTTAACTCATCCTTGGTGTAGTCCGCAATTGGTTTACTAAAGAGTCGTCTTTGGGTTTCTGGGGAGATAAATTCAATTATTGTGGTTATGCCTTGAATTCTTGGTATCAACGTGAACTTTTCTTTAAGGTCCGCGATAGCATTCAGTGTCGCTTCTTCGAAAATCGTTTTTTCCTTGTTAGCGACAAAGGCGAATCGTATTTCACCATTTGATGGGAAGGCCTTTTCCATCAAGTCAAGCTCATCAAGATATGGATCACTTTCGGTTAACAGAGCGCCGAGGGAAGTATTAAAACTTGTACTCAGAATACCTATAGAAAATAAACAGGTAATAATTGAAGCAAGCACAAATAACGGTAATCGTCTAACCACGATAAATTCCGCTATTACTTTTGATGAGAGAGATGTGTGATTAAGTGAATGCACCGTATCGTTACTACTTATATACGTTTTCTATTTTTTAGGTTTTTGGAAAGTTATTTTTCACATATCAATTTTTCTAATTAATATTTAGTCAGCGATAAAGACGTCAAGATCGTTGGCTAGAATAACTTCTCCGTCGTATAGATCTTCTATTTCTCTTAGAACAGTTGACTCTTCCGTTCCATAAAAAAGCCCATGATAAAGAATAAGTTTTTTAGGTTTAGTGCGGTTTGCTAATCGAGCTAATTCCTCGGACGTAGTATGAACGCTATTATGATAGCGTTGAAATCCTGGTGAGTTGTTTTTTAACCCTTCCATGCTAATTACTTCATGAAATAAAAAATCAACCCCATCTGATTTTTCCGCAATAACCTCGCTATATGCAGTATCACCACTTATCACTACAGATAAATCATCGGTGATAATTTTAAAACCATAAGAAGGTTCAATATCTCCATGGTTCACGATAAAGGCCTCTATAATTAAATCGTCTTCCTCGTAAAGTATTCCAGGTGAAATAGTTTGATGATTAACTTTATAACCATTCGGATTTTCGACAGGTTGCAGCCCACCGATTCGAAATTCAGCGTCGGTCGCTATTATTTCCAGCAAACCATTTGCTATTCTCTCTATACCAATTGGACCCCATACGGATAGAGGTTCGTTTCTTCGCCACCATAGAGTATGAGCTAGTTCAGATAAATCTAGTGTGTGATCACTGTGCAAATGTGAAAGAAATAAACAACAGATCTGAGAGGGGTAAAGTGAAGGTATGTCATATCGGTAACGCGCTATTGTAGCTTGTCGAACAGCACCTGCTCCAACGTCAAACAAATAACTTTGACCTTTATGGACAATGGCAATGCTTGATCCAGCTCTATAGGCATCAGGGATCGGTGTGCCGGTGCCTAAAACCACGACCCGGGTCTTGGCTTGCAATTCTTTATTTGTGGGTAGCGCTCGGGTTTCTACTCTTGCACTAGGTAATTCCACAGCATACTTGAATGTTTCGTTCTGAGTTGAATTACATCTCGTTAGAAGCAAAATTAAGCAGGGAATTAAATATAGTAAATTTATTCTGTACAGAAATATCGTTCCGCTAGGTATGTTTTAACACAAAAAATCATAGATTAAGAAAGCCCATCGGCTGTAAAGATAATAAAATACGACAGCGCTTTTTTTAAGTAATTTCTCTAATTGTTGAATATAGCAACGAGGCAGCCTTTAGAATCAGGGACCGTATCCATGTCAACTGTATTGCCTGCAAGTATCGTGTCTAGGGCATCTTTTAAATACCACTTACTAGCATTATTTCGTTGCGTTTCATATCCGAGTTGATCATTTATCGGACCACGAAACAAAACTTCTCGTGTTTCAGGATTGATCACGAAAGCCTCGGCGGTTCGTTCTACACCAAGCGCTTTTGCTAAGTGCTGACCTTCATCTTTCATAATTGGGAAATCAATACCAAACTCATCTGCTTCCTTGGCGATTCGTGGCAGATTATCTTGAATGTTTGAGTTGAACATGGTGAATGCGATGTTTTTGTTCGCATACTCTTCACGTACTTCTCGATAGTTGGGCAAAGCTATACGAGCAATTGGGCAGCCCACACCTTGAACATAAAAAACGGCAAGGTCATATTCTTGATAAGTATCTAAAGTATGAATTTCGCCAAGATGGTCAGTAAGCTTAAATTCAGGCATTGACCGAAGCCAGTCGTCCGCTGCAGCGTTAACCGTTAGTATCGCTATAATGCAAGGGAAGAATAGCTTTTTAACCATCTCCATTTTCTTATTCCTCTAATATCCTGCTCTAAACCTGACTTGAACCTAAGGCTAATTTTACCGGGAATCGGCCGGTTAACACAAAGTTTGCTTTTCTTAATTTAGATTAACCGTAGATTTTACACGACGAAATGGCTAAGGTGCCAAATATTAACCAAATCGTAGCATCTTAAGGCAGTATACGCCATCGCATTAAGCGCTGATCTATGGTTCAAATTTCATTATAAATTCAATAAAAACAATATTATATAGCTACTTTGCTTCTAATCCTTTGAATTAATTACGCTATGGGTTTTAAGGGAAATGTATGGCGCTAAGCGCGTCCAAATAGAGGCATCTATAATACAAATCGGCAATTTAGCTGGGTGATCATTGCAGCACCCATTATACTTCTTGGGCAGAATCCCTACCCATTTTCTAAGTGGTTTAACGATGATCGTAATGTGTCTCTGAATTGGATATAGTGTTTCGGGTGAAATTGATACCAGTCGGATAATTAAGCAATATGTCTTCTTCTACAGCCAAACTCTATAGCGAACTCGTGTTCGGTAAACCTCGGCTGGTAATTTCAATTCTTCTAGTCTTTGTCACTTTTTTCGCATGGCATGCTCAAAATTTCCGCTTAGACGCTTCAGCCGATTCTTTACTACTTGAGGATGATCCAGATCTAGAATTTTCTCGCGAAATCAGCAGCCGTTATGGCATGGGCGATTCTGTAATTATTGCTTATACGCCTGAAAATAATCTTTTTGATAGAACTACGTTACAGACTATGGCTCAGCTGCGTGATGAGTTAATGGTGGTTCAAGGAATTCAATCAGTAGATTCAATCTTAAATGTTCCGATTTTTGGTGATACACCGCTTACCGGAATTTCAGAAAATTATCTAACCATCCTAGATGAAGAACAGGATTTAGATCTGGCGCGTGACGAAATCATACAAAGTCCGGTTTTTCAAAACGCTCTATTAAGTCTAGATGGAGAAACTGCTGGACTCTTGGTTGGGTTTGAGATCGACGAAACGTCTAGAACGCTCTTGTCTCAGCGCGCTGAACTCCAGAAACTGCAGCGAGCGGGTGAAATTACCGCTGAGCAGATGTTTGATTTGGATCAAATAGAGGCTGAATATTCGGAGTATAGCGTCGTAGCTGCCGATCGACAGCATGAAATAATCAGCAGTATTAGAGGCATTTTGGATGACTATCGCGATGACGCGGTTATCTACCTTGGCGGTGCTCCAATGATTGCCGATGACTTAGTTACTTTTGTACGGGCTGACTTACAGAATTTCAGCATTGCAGTTTTTTTGCTTATTATTTTCGCATTGGGACTCATATTCCGAAAAGTACGATGGGTGGCTATGCCCTTAGCCTGTTGTGCAGTTGCGTGCACCATGATGGTGGGTATATTGGGATTAATGGACTGGAGAGTAACAGTCGTTTCCTCAAATTTTATTTCACTGTTACTGATCATTACCATTTCCTTAACGGTTCACCTAATGGTGCGTTATAGAGAGCTCAGGGCAACACGTCACTTCAGTAATCATGATAAGTTGTTACGTCACGCTGTAAGAAGTATGTTTAGACCTTGCCTATTTACAGCATTGACCACCGCTGTAGCCTTTGGGTCATTAATAGTCAGCGGTATTCTTCCAATTATTACTTTTGGCTGGATGATGATGATGGGTGTTGTAATGGCTCTTATAGTTGCTTTCACATTATTCCCAGCCGTAATGAGCACCCTTAAGAAAGACGATACAAATTTGTCTCCTAACCTTCGGTTAAACCTCACGGCTGGTTTAGCAAAATTCACAGATAGGTTTAAGGGCAATGTTTTAACCCTTTATCTATTAATTTTGGTTCTAAGCGTTATTGGGCTAACTAAGTTGCGGGTGGAAAACAGCTTTATAGATTATTTCCGAGAGAGTACTGAGATTTATCAGGGCATGTCGCTTTTAGATGAAAAGCTTGGTGGGACTCTTTCCTTCGATGTTGTGGTCGACCTTCCAAATGAAGATGATCTTTTTTCAGACGATTTTGGTCAAGGTTTTGAGGATGGATTTGATGATGGTTTTGGGGAAAGTACTGACAATGACGCCTATTGGTTTAGTGCGCCGAAAATGGCACAAGTGGAGGCAATCCATAATTATTTAGATGCTGATCCGCAAACAGGTAAAGTATTATCTTTTGGAGCAGTAATCCAATTGGCAAAAATTTTGAATAACGATGAACCAATAGATGGATTATTGTGGGCGGTGCTCTATAGCCGTATACCTGAAACATTAAAAGATACAGTACTCAATCCTTTTGTTTCCATTGACGACAATCAACTCCGTTATAATGTTAGAGTAATTGAATCTGCGGATGATCTAAATCGCAACGAATTATTACAAAGGATTGAAAGAGGTGTTGAAGCTGAATTTGGATTTGCTGATGAACAAGTTAGGCTTAGTGGGATATTGGTTATGTACAATAACGTATTGCAGAGTTTGTTCCAGTCCCAGATACTGACCATTGGTGTCGTAATGTTTGCGATAATGCTAATGTTTCTTGTGCTTTTCAGGTCGTTGTCTATAGCAGTAATCTGTATCATACCGAACGCGATTGCTGCGTCGGTGGTGCTCGGAATTATGGGCTGGTTAGACATTCCATTAGACATAATGACAATTACAATTGCGGCGATATCGGTTGGGATAGGAGTTGATAATACGATTCACTATATGGAGCGATTTAGAAGAGAGTATGGTCGTTTTAGAAATTATAGAGAAACTATGTTCTTCTGTCATAACAGCATAGGCCGAGCGATGTACTTTACTTCGATGACTATTGTTGCTGGGTTTTCGATTCTTTCGCTTTCAAATTTTATTCCTACAATTGTATTTGGTTTGTTAACAAGTTTTGCTATGTTGGTTGCATTAGTGGGTTCCTTAACGCTACTGCCGCAACTTTTGATAACTTTCAAACCACTAGGAAATGAGACAACATTGGAATGATTAAATAGAGGGAAAAATTTATGGCTGTTAGTGAATCTGAAGGAACCGATAAAGGGAAAAAAGGGATAAGCCCATCGTCTTTCATGGAAGAGAAGTTATTTAAATCTAGATCGGTAACTATCTTTGGTGAGATTAATGAAAAACTCGCCCGGTCGGTAACTGAGCGTCTATTATCGCTAGCTTCCGAAAGCGATCAACCAATTTCTTTGTATGTCAGTTCTCCAGGCGGTCATGTCGAATCAGGCGATGTTGTCTACGATATGATCAAATTTATTAAACCGGTTGTAAAAGTAATAGGTACAGGTTGGGTTGCCAGTGCGGCTACTACTATTTATTTAGCGGCAGAAAAGGAGAATAGGTATGCGCTGCCGAATACTCGGTTCCTTATTCATCAGCCTCTAGGTGGTTCTAGGGGTGATGCTACAGACATTGCGATTCAGGCAGATCAAATAGTCAGAACTAAAGCTCGCATAAATCAACTTATTGCTAATGAGACAGGTCAGCCGCTTGATAGGGTTGCTAAAGATACGGATAGGGATTTTTGGATGACTGTAGATGAGGCTATCGAATACGGCATTGTCAGTAAGGTAATTAAATCTATTGACGAAATACAGTAGAGGCTTCTTTTTCGAAATTAACTAGTTGGGTGCAGTTACTTTTTTGAAAATAGCTTGCTGATCTTTGGTTAAAAGACAAACGACCATATATTCTGGCAGGCACGTTGCAGCAGAAACAACAACAGTTTCTCTATCAATAAGTTCGGCTTGTACAATGCCGGCAGCACCAGCGTACTCAACTTCTACCGTAGCTATATTACCTGTTACTTTTCCAGCTTTACTACTCCAAACGAAGCCCATAGATTCGATTTGAGATACCGTCATTACTGAATTTTCTGTATCTACGCTTACCTTAAATAAAGTTCCTTCGGCAACCCATTGCCCTGCCCATGAGTGCTCGGACGATCCTTGTGCTTTAATCACAGTCGAGGTGCTAAAAACTAAATGCATAAAAAAAAGGAAAATTGTGAACTTATTCAAACTCAAAACCTACTCCGAATATTTCTTCATGACTGATGTAAGCCATAACGTAGATTATTGGTGTTAAAATTACCGCTAGCAAGTCAAACCGTTTTTGGCTTTAATTAAGCTGCAGAAAATGGGCATCACATAATTTTCATAACTTGGCTAGAGGAGTGCTAAAAGAAAAGTCATGATTCTTTATAGGCAGTTCTCTTATTCGTTGTCCCGTAAGTATGTAAATTGCATTGGTTACCGCGGCAGCTATAGGAGGGGTAGCCGGTTCTCCGAGCCCTCCTGGTGCTTCGCCAGATTCCACAATATGCACTTCGATTTCGGGTGAAGTGGACATCCTTACCATTTCATAATCTGGGAAGTTGCCTTGAGCAACCCTACCATTTTCGATTGTAATTTCCCCATATATAGCCGCAGACAGCCCAAAAATAATACCACTTTCGACTTGCGCCTCTACTGTATCCGGATTTACTGCCCAGCCGCAGTCTACCGCACAAGTAACTTTGTGTATTACCGGTTGATTGTTTCTATTTAAGGAAACTTCTGCAATTTCCGCCACGAAACTACCAAAACTTTCTTGCACAGCAATACCCAAGGCGTGCCCTTCTTGCAAGTTCTCCCCATAGCCGGCAGCTTCAGCGGCAACCTCTAACACTTTCCTGTGGCGAGGATGATCCTGCAGTAAATTAATTCGGAATTGGTATGGGTTTACTCCCGCACGATGCGCAATTTCGTCAATAAATGATTCTGTAAAGAAAGTTTGCTGAGTGTGATCTACACTTCTCCACGGTCCTAAAGGGACATGGGTCTCGCCATCGACCACTCGTATTGACTGATTTTTAATAGCATAAGGAATATGTGATGCACCTGGCACTTGAATTGGTCCTGTAAAACGGCTATGCCAAGCTGTGACGTTGTTATTCTCATCAAATGCCGCTTTGAAATTATTATGAACAGCAGGTCGATAATGATCCTGTTGCATATCATCTTCGCGAGAAAAGATAGTTTTTACAGGAACGTCGAATTCCATGGCTATTAAGGTCGCATGGTCAATCACGTTTGAATTCAATAAGGGTACTCGTCTACCAAAACCCCCACCACAGTAAGTTTGGTGGAAGGTTATGTTGTCCTCAGGAAGGCCAGCAACGCTAGCTACGCGGCCAGCGGTGCCTAACGCATCTTGAGTGCTAGTCCAGATTTCAGCGGTATCCCCCTTGATGTGAACCGTGCAGTTCATCGGCTCCATAGCAGCATGAGCGAGATAAGGGACTCGATAATTTGCTTCTATAATGTCAGCAGCTTTTTCCAGTTCATAGTCAGCGTCACCTATTTCTTTGTCCTTACTGCCGTCATTTTCGGTAAGCTCTTTATTAAACCGGGCTTCGATATCAGTGCTAGAAATATAGTCATTTTCTGATTCCTCAAATCTAGCGCTAACTAATGCCAATGCATTTTTTGCTCGCCAGTAGCTATCGGCGACCACTGCATAGGAGTCTTCTAATTCAATAACTCGTTTTACTCCGCGTTGGGCTAAGGCTTCTTTACCGTCCGCGGATACTAGCTTCGTTCCGAAAACTGGCGCGAGCTTGATTGCTGCGTAGAGCATGTCACTACTATGCGCGTCTATACCGAACTTAGCTGACCCATCTACTTTTGCTGGAATATCGTTCCGAGATAATCCTTTGCCCATGATGTTGAACTGAGTTCGATCTTTAAGACTTGGGCTTTTAGGAGGTTCAAGTTTTGCTGCGTCAATGGCAAGTTTTCCATAGCTCAATGATTGCCCCGAAGCATTATGATGCACATAGCTAAGTTTAGTTGTTAGCTCACCTTCAGGAACACTCCATCTCGTGGAAGCAGCTTTAAGAAACATTTCTCTCGCAGCGGCTCCCGCGTTGCGCATTGCCGTTTCCCCTGTGTAACGAACAGAAGAACTACCACCTGTTATTTGTAAGTTCATGAGCTCTGCTACAGGGAACGCTGTAACATTAATCAAAGGCATAAGAGCACTAGGAACCCCGAATTCACCTGCGAATCCTTTTACTAGGTCCCCATTAGCAAACAAATCTATTGCTGGGGCTTGCTCAATGTTCACATACTCCCAATTTGCATCTAGTTCGTCAGCGGCCATCATCGACAACGCTGTATGGATACCTTGTCCCATCTCAGAATGTGGCACAAAAATTGTTATCTGGTTGTCTTCATCGATTTTTATAAACGAAGTAGTAAAGCGCTCAGACCCTATGACTAGCTCGTCATTGGCTCGGCGGTGCCGGCTAGATCGAGTTGCTGAATATCCAATTAGCAAGCCTCCGCCAACTGCAGCGCTGGATAATATGAATCGTCTTCTATTCAATTTCATCTCTCAGCTCCTTTATGCATTAGCCAGGGCGTGTATTGCTTTTCGTACACGAGGATACGAGCCGCAACGGCAAATATTAGTAATGCCTGCGTCAATTTCAGCATCACTAGGGCGTGGATTGTCTGCGAGAAGCGATGAAACGGCCATAATCATCCCCGATTGGCAGTAACCACACTGTGGGATTTGGTGGTCTATCCATGCCTGCTGGACTGCAGCCAGATCCGGGGCAGAAGTATTTGTTTCTCCTAGGTTGACCGCTAGGCCTTCTATTGTCGTAATTTCTTGCCCTTCAACAGCAGATACTGGAGTTACGCAGCTGCGAACTGCCTTACCATTTATATGAACTGTGCAGGCTCCACAAGAGGCGATTCCACACCCAAACTTTGTTCCAGTTAGGCCAATTTCATCGCGTATTGCCCATAATAAAGGCATCTCTGGTTCTATATCGAGTGTGTGCTCTATGCCGTTTACTTTAAAAGTGGTCATCCCTATTTCTCCCCTAACATTAAACAGGTATCTTTTTGATTTATAATAACATACGGAAAAATAATTCTTTCAGTTTTCAAAGGCTTTAAAAATGGAATTTAACTACAGTGCGCTAGAGGTCTTGATTCATGATGAAGACGCGACAATTGCGGTTCCAAAAATTATGGAACAGCTCGGTGCCACACGTGCATTATTATTGGGTTCTTCAAATTTGAGTAAAGGAACTCAAGGTTTTAGTAGACTGCGTGAGTCAATGGGTGATCGTCATGTGGGTCTCTTTGACAACATTGGCACGCACTCGCCGCGCAAAGATGTTTTTCGGGTTTTGCAGGTTGTGAGTGAATGTAATCCGGATGTGCTAGTTTCCCTTGGCGGCGGTTCGATAATTGATACTGCTAAAGCAGTTCAATTAGCTATAGATTTAGGAATTACTGACCAGAAGGAAATGTTAGCTTATGCAAAATTAGCCGATGGGTCATGTGGTCCTAAGTGGGGGAGAACTGAATTTTTTCCTGAATGTTCAAAAATACGACAAATCGCAGTACCAACAACGCTTTCGGGGGCTGAGTTTAGCAATAATGCTGGAATTTTGGATTCTGTAAATTCGGCCAAGGAAGGATACTGGGGCCCAAGACTTTGTCCTCAGGCAATAGTTTATGATCCAAGATTAGCACTTCACACTCCAGAGTGGCTCTGGTTATCGACAGCTATTAGGTCTTTAGATCACGCTATTGAAGGCTATTGTTCCAATGATACTTCGCCTTATCTAGACGCACACTTCCTAAAAGCAATGGAGCTTTTTGCAACATCTTTGCCTAGGGTGAAATCTGATGCCAAGGACATAGAAGCAAAAGCTCTTAGTCAGCAAGCCGTATGGTTGGCATGCTGCGGTTTAGGAACGGTTTCCCATGGTGCAAGTCACGGAATAGGTTATATTCTGGGCAGTTATTGTGGTGTGCCTCATGGCTATACTTCTTGCGTTATGTTACCCGCTGTCCTGGAGTGGAATAAAACTGAATTTAAAGAACGACAAACATCTATTGCATATGCGATCGGAAGGCCTAAATTACCAGCCGGAATCGCGGTTAGGTCCCTGGTAGAGGGTCTTGGCCTGCCTTCGAGTCTTCAGCAAGTCGGAGTCAAAGAAGAGCAGCTAGATGAAATAGCTGAAAGGGCAATTAAGCACCCTGTTGTGCGTAAAAATCCTAGGAAATTGGAGACTAAGGAGCAAGTGCGGGAGATATTAAACCTAGCTTGGACCTGATATGAGTAGAAAATAATTTATTGCTTGGATTAACCTGATTTGAATATGTTTGAAAGAGATCTTTATTTATAAAAAAATAGAGAATGATTATATGTGCCAACACGTGTTAAGAGTCGCTATTTGTTCCTGCTTGATTTGGTTTCAATCAGCTAATTCGCAAGAAGATCAAAGAGATTCTAGTTTTATTAGATTTGTACCGGGACAAGAGCGCTGGAGCGGTGAGTTACAAACAGCGATAGTGTCTTATCAAAACAATTTCGGAGTTACTGTAAATTTAGTATCAGCGGTGCACCTGGCTGATGTCGACTATTATGCAGCTCTGAACGATTATTTTCTAAGTCAAGATGCTGTGTTATATGAATTGGTAGCAAATGCAGATGAGCGTCCAACGTCTGACGCAGAAATCACTAATGTATCTGCAATAAGCTACATGCAAAGGGCGCTCGGTAACTTTTTAAATATTAGCTTTCAATTAGAGCAGATAGATTATTCTTCCAAAAATTTCGTACACGCAGATTTAAATCCAGAGCAGTTATCTAAAATTATGAACGAGAAAAATCAAAATTTTTTCTCTATGTTTCTTAATTTAGCTGTTTCTCAACAAATGGCTGAGCAAGCTACCATAGAAGCTGGCGCGAAGCCGAGTTCATTGAATATGATGTCGATTCTAAAAGCACTAGTTATGGAAGATCGTGCTATTTCTTTTAAATATCTGTTTGCGCAAGAGTTGGGCAGATCTGATGGGCTAGTTTTTTCTCCAGAGGTAGAGAGTGGGCTTATAATTCTTGGAGATAGAAATTTAGCCGCCATTAACGTTTTAGGAAATGTGTTAGAAGATTCGGCAGCCAAATTTATTACTATTTTCTACGGTGCAGCTCATATGCCGGGGATTGAACGCAGTCTTATTGCCAGGTTTGGTTTCAAAAAGAATGAGAAACGCTGGGTTACCGCATGGGAAATACCGTGATGACTCGTCGTTAGCCTAAAATTGGTGGAAAGTATTTAAAATAAAGCTAAGTATGGTTGACTACCGTATTATTAACAGGACAATAGGCGAACGTTTCTCGATCGAGGTGCGCTGCGTGGAAAATGGACTTGGAGGCCTTCAGCTGCCGATAATGGTTCATACGACAAAAGCTTCGATTGTTTAACATACTGAGGTTATTGATTTAATAAAAGGTTGAAAATTTATGAAGAAATTAATTAGTGGTTGGTTGGCTTTTGGTATCATGGTTCTTGTTGGCTGCGCCGCCAGCACGCCACCAGCGGTTGGTGTATGGGGAGTTGAGATGAATACCCCATTGGGAGCTTTGCCAGCTACTTTAACTATAAATGCTGATGGCAGTGGCATGATGTCGGCTGAGGGGCTTGGAGAAGCACCTATCACCGGGATTACTTTTGATGGTGATTCACTAGCCTTTGATGCGGATGTTGAAGCGCAAGGTCAAAGTTTAACACTGCAATTTAGTGGTTCTGTTGATGGGGATTCACTCAATGGTGAATTTGGAAGTGACTTCGGAGCATTCGGAGTAACAGGTGATCGACAATAAGATCTAGAGATGTAAAGGGATTCTATTGAATCCCTTTAACGTTTTTCTAACTTAGATCACATTCAACAGTAAATCCTGGTTAATTTGTTCTAGGTTCTCTCGAGCGTTTGGGCTGTTAGGGTGTACGTCTAGTAAATTTTCGAACGCTTGCTTTGCCTTGCTTAGCTGATTTTGCTGTAAATATACTAGCCCCAATCCCGATAGCGCTCCGAAATGCCGAGGCTCGAGGGTCAACACTTGTTCGATATCTTTTATCGATTCCTCGTAGTTTCCAAGCACATAGTGAAGAGTAGCTCTTCGGTTCCATCCTTCGGCGTAATCTGGATAACTTTCTATTAGTTGAGTAAAAATCAACATAGCGTCCGCATAACGATTGTAGTTCATGCGAGCTACGCCCATTTGCATGATTTGTTCTACATCTTCATTAGGATGCTGGAACCAAATTTCCCATATTTGACTCTCAGTTTCTCGAATAGTAGATAAATCGGAGCTGACAGTTAGCGTCAAAAAAAGATCATTAAGTCGGGCATCTGTCTGATCCGGATATGCTAGAGAAGGCACAAGACAAACATTCAATAAGAATAAGCGCAGTATTTTCATTCGTTTAATCCGCTACATTTCTACTTATCCTTTTGAGTATAGCTCCCGCACAGCTATAAATTCCAGATATTTCTAGAGAGGATTAATGCCATTGAATTTTGGTTCAAAACATAGACTTTGATCACGAAATCTTTCGAGATGTATTGAAAATTACTAAAAGAATAAAACCATTCGAAACCGGTCAATTGCTTCTAACACAAATAAAGTGAGAGCTTTATTTAAAATTCCATTACGAAAGTAACCGCGGTTTCTGAATCTGTCTCATTGCGCCCAGCGGGCACTTCAGTTTGATGCTTAAGGCGCAGGGAAAATCTTAGTGAGAGATTTTCCAAAATTTGTGTCGTTATGCCGGTGTCAGAACGATAAATATTTGAATCGGTTCCATACTCTATTGCAAGCTCCTGGCTAAACGTAGCAGAATTTGAAAGTATCCATTCATAATCACCGGCAATTCTTAAGATTGGTTCGTCGAAGTCCGAGCCGTTTAGTCGAGACCATCGAATACCTATACCAGCATCAAGGCTTAAATCCATATCGGCTCTGTTTTGCAGTAACCGACTGCCGATTGAAAATGTTAGGTCAGACTGACTATCGTAACCACTAAACCTATCATCTTCGTGAGAAGCCCTTGCTTGGAAGAATGTATCTTCAGAAAACGCATAGTTTGCGTTAGAAACTCCATAGAAGCGCTGGCCTTTGGTTTCGTTATCGCTTGATGTATAGAGTCCGTCGATTGTAAAACCGTACTCCCATCGGTCACGAACAATTTCCATATTTCCGGCAAAATTTAGTGCTTGTTCGTCGGTATTCCCGCTCGTAAATAAGGCGCCTACTTCGATTTCCCGAGTTATCCCATTTTGTTGCTGTGCTACCGCGGTTCCACCAATGAAAAACATTAAGAAGCTAAGCACCAGCATTATTAAGAGTTTCATACTCAAATTCCCTGAATCAATTCAACTTTTCTATATTGTTTCGGCATTTCGTTTGAATCGCTTAGTAAACTTGGACAAAATATTAACAAAAAATCGCTATTTCTCGGTAACTTATAGATATTATATAGAATGGTGCTTAGCTGGAGTTAAGAGAGCTTTTACGGTATAAAACCTAGGCATTAGGAAAGGTACCCTCTAACAATGAAAATCCTTTATTTGTTGCGTCATGCCAAATCATCTCCCGGAAACCCAGGTATGAAGGATTTCGAGCGCTCTTTAAACAAGCGTGGGCTGAATGATGTACCTCTAGTGGGCAGCCGTTTTAACGAAAAGGATTTTTCAGTGCAATGCATGATTTCCAGTTCAGCCAGGAGGGCTGAGACTACTGCCGTCCTTATGGCACAGAATACCGGTTTTCCTATTGATGACATCATAATTAACTCCGACTTGTATTTGGCAGGTGTTGGTACATTTTTGAGAGTTGCCAGAGAGATAAATGAAGATTGTGAATCAGCCATGTTGGTAGGGCATAATCCGGCGATTACGGAATTTGCAAATCAAATGATGAACAAGAGCATCGATAACATACCGACTTGCGGTCTCATAAAAATGTCTTTACCTATAAGCTATTGGTCAGATATTGAGTTGGGGAAAGGGGTATTTATGGAGTTTGAATTTCCGAAAAATTTAAGTGAATCGAATGTTTAGGTATTTCGCTCTATTAGCTTCACTCTGTATTATTTCTTGTGACGGAGGCGCTACTTCGTATGAAGCTATATCGGAGGATGGTGATCTTAAGCGAGGTGCTGAAGCTCGCTGGTATACGCATGATCAGGTTACCTTAGGTGCTAAGTTATTTTCTGAAAATTGTGCTGTTTGTCACGGGAGAGAGGCTGAAGGTACTGTGAGTGATTGGAAACAAAGAATGGATAATGGTTCTTTTCCTCCGCCACCACTTAATGGCACTGCACATGCTTGGCATCATCCGACTTCGATGTTGTTACAAGTAATAAATGAAGGAGGTGGAGCCTATGGTGGTATGATGCCTGCTTTTTCTGGTATTTTAGAAAATTCAGAAACGCTAGCAGTTATTGCGTATTTTCAAGATTTTTGGACCGATGAAATATATGATCGGTGGGAGTTGATGGGTGGTACAAACTAAAGTTTATCAAATCTTAGTGTTATTTTTTTTAAGTTCTACTGTTCAAGCAAAAATCGAAGAAAAGGTTAGTTGGGATTCAAAGTTATATGATGATCATCCACTAGTGGGAAAAATATGGAGTAGTAGATCGGAAAGATTTTTGTCCGTTAAAAATTTCGAAGACGCTTTAATAAGTGCCAGATATCTTATATTAGGTGAGAAGCACGATAATCCGGATCATCATACTCTGCAGCTTTCTATTATTGAACATCTAATTGCTGGAAATAATTTATCATTGTTAGCTTTTGAGATGATGGATTCTGATTCTCAAGAAATTTTAAACGACATTCAAACAGAGCGTCTTGATAGTCTTAATGCGATTAAAGATTATTTGAATTGGGACACAGAAGGGTGGGAGTGGTCATATTATGGTCCGCTTGTGAAGAGCGCCTATGAGTCTGCCATTCCAATGGTAGGCTCAAACATTACGAATTCTAGAATGATGGAAATTTATGGCTTAGAGTCTTTGCCTCCCGAAATAAATGTTCTTGAGGAAGAAATAATACAACAATTAAATACAGATATTGATGAGAGCCATTGTGGGTTATTGCCTGAATCTCAGTTTCCAGCAATGGTTAGAGTGCAGCAAGGAAGGGATTACTCGATGTCTCAGAGCTTGGGTTCGAAAGACAACGAGAAAACCAAAGTCCTTATTGCTGGTAATTATCATGCGCGTAAAGACCTGGGAGTTCCTAATTATTTGCTGGCGAATAATGTGAATTTAAATTCGGATGAGATAGTTTCCGTTTCGTTAATGGAAGTCGATCCGTTGGAGATGGAACCGCAGGGCTATATACAAAAATACGATGAGACGGCAGCATATGACTATATTTGGTTTACACCTGTTATATCTGAGATGGATTACTGTGCTTCGCTCCGCAAATAGTGAGCGGAACAACAGACTATATAATAGCTTTTTGCTTGTTGTTTTTAATAAAAACTCAATTATCTAGGCGCCTAGCTTTTTCGCCTTGACCACAAAACTATGAAAAAGAAGACCTCAATTATTTGGTTAGTTTGGACACTAATAATTGGCATAATCTTGCCAGTGAATGCTCAGGTATATCCTCAAATTGCGAGCCCTGATAACGAAGTTCGCGATTTAGAATATGACGAAGCCGGGGAGTTCAATTTTGTAAGGGTTCAGTTTGATACTTATTATGGCCAGGGTTTTGGTTTCGGAACTTGGTCTATAGATTTTCCTGACGCCGATATGAATTTTCTAAGAGGAGTATCTCGTCTGACAAATATTAGGGTAATGAGCAATCCTGTCGTCTTAAGAATTGATGACGAAAAAATCTTTGATTATCCATTTTTGTATATGCTGGAGGTGGGACAAGGAGGAGGCCTTGTTCTTAATCCTGCGGAGCTTGAAAATTTGAGACAATATTTGTTGAGAGGAGGTTTTCTTCTCATCGATGATTTTTGGGGCCAGCAACAATGGAATAATTTCTATGCTGCATTTTCACAAGTTTTCCCAGATAGAGAAGTAATTGAATTGAGCTCGGATCATGAAATATTTCATATCTATTATGACATTGATGGGCCTCAACTAATTCCCGCTCTTTATCGATCAGATGAATATGGCGAACAAGGTATAGATTATGCTACCAACCATGCCATATTAGATGATGAAGGAAGGGTGATGGTCCTCATTAACTGGAACTCAGATATGGGTGATGGTTGGGAGCATACTTATCATCCGGCTTATCCTACGCGTTATGCTAATTCTGCTTACAGACTTGGTATAAACTATTTAATGTATTCGATGACACACTAGGAATTAGTCTGATTAATAATTTTTTGAGTTTTAGAGAGTATTATTTGTAATTATGAAGGGATATATAATGACTAAATTTACGTTATTAATCTGTGTTGCTTTGTTTGGCAATACGCTTAATGCAGCTGTGCCATATGATCATATTCACTTGACAGCTAATAATGCCGAAGAGGCCGTAAACTGGTATGTAAAACATTTTGGTGGCTCAGCGGGTGCTTTTAATAGGGGAGATGCTGACCGCGTGGAGTATCCAACTGACAGAGTGTTTTATGGCGATCTTTCCGTCATCTTTTTTGAACGAGAACCCACAGGTGGTTCTGTTGGCACTGGAGTTGATCATATCGGCTTCTCGATGCCGAACATTGAGCAAATAACGGCTTCTGCCGTTGCCGATGGAGCTACACAAATTGGGGGTTTCGTTGAATTTTCGGGAATGCAAATAGCTTTTATCGAAGATCCCTGGGGTACAAAAATAGAATTGATAGATGACCCCGAAACTCGCGGAATACATCATATACATCTTTCATCGTCTGATCCTGATGGAGCTTTGATGTGGTATCAGAATATATTTGGGGGAGAGATTGTGCAGTGGAAAGGTACTCTGCCAGCCATTAATTATAGTGATGTTTGGTTAATCGTAGCGAGAGCCAATGGAGAAGTTGTTCCTACCCAAGGCCGATCTATGGACCACCTAGGTTGGGCTGCAGAAAGCTTAGATGACTTCGGGCAAACCTTGATGAACAATAACGTCGATTTCACGATGGAGCCGAGAGCGTTTCGCGGTATACGTATTTCATTTATTGAAGGCCCAGATGGGGTGCGTATTGAGGTTGTTGAGCCAAACTAAAAATTCTATGATTGACCTAGTGGGTAGGCCTTTATGGAATTGCCCTTATTATTTTAGATTGGCGACAAAATTATTTATTAATCTTGCATCATGTCGCACACAGCTGCCACTATTTTCATAAATATATTCAAAACTAATTCGTTCTATCCGCTCAGCTTTTTTAATAATAGATTTAAAAGTATCTATTTCTCTTGGCGGGAATCCTAAATTATTATAAAAATCAATCAGTAGATTCATTTCCTTTGGAGAAAGATTCTCAACAAGAATTTTTGCGATTCCGTCAGAGAAGTTTTCCCAGGAATAGATTTCGGCGTAACAGTTAGCTATAGAGTCCTTAATATTTTTTGGCAATGCGACCGTCTCAGATATATTAACAATACTGGAATATGTGCGGATAATTTTCTTGGTCTGATCTGTTGATACTAATTCAAAGCGACTGTCTGTTCCCGTCATTTTTAGCAAACGATTAGCGTCTTTCAATATATCAGCAATTGAGCCTGGAGAGACTAAAAGCAGATTTGTGAACAATAAAAGTAGATTAATTCTCATCAATTATTTTTCTTGTCATGATTAATTACGCCTAGTTTTATACTTAACTAAAAAATAAGGTAATACGCAATTCTAGGCGAATTATTAAGATAATATATTTATATTCTTTATGGTTAACTTAATCCTTTTTGATTTGATTGACTATACGCAAATCGAATGACAACATAATGCCAAAATAAAAGATTTATGGACAGGTTCGCATGCACACATCAAAAAGAGTCTTATTCCTAGATTTGGTGTTATCAATTCTCCGATTAAATGGATTGTTAATAGCTGAAGGCGATGCTATGACTGAGAAACTAGATCTCACTCATGCAAGATGGAAAGTCATCGGCGCTATCGCTTTATCTACTAATGGGTTGACTGTTCCTGGAATTGCAAGAGTTCTCGGCCAATCGAGGCAGGCGGTGCAACGCATAACCGATGTTATGGTCGAAGATGAAATTCTTGAATATCGGGCTAATCCAAAACATAAGCGATCTGTTTTGGTAACGCTTAGTGAAGAAGGAAAAGAAGTTTATATTAATCTGAGGGATGTTCAGGATCCTTGGGCAATTAATGTAACAGAGGATATTCCTGCTGAAGAATTGGAAACCGCGCTTCGTCTTGTTCGAAGGTTGATAAAAAAATTTAACTAATCGGATTTTTCGATGGCATGAGTGAATCTACGACTATTCTCCCAAAAGATTTGTATAAGGCGTCCCAGGTTCGGGAGCTTGATCGAATAGCAATAAAAGAGATGGGTATTTCGAGCTTTGATCTCATGAAAACTGCCGGCGCTGCAGTTTTTAAAGTAATAAAAAAAGCATGGCCTGAGTCAAAACGAATACTAGTCTTGACTGGAAGTGGGAATAATGGCGGAGATGGATATATCGTAGCCGCTATGGCAAAAGAATCTGGAATGTCTGTTGAGGTTATTCAGTTATGTGCTGGTAGCAACCTCAAGGGAGATGCAAAGTTAGCTTGCGAGCATGCCGAATCTTATGACGTTATTATGCAGGACTTTACAGACACGACTCTGATTAATAATGACTTCCCTAATACAATAATTGTTGATGCCTTAATAGGGACAGGAATCCAACGCAAAGTAGCAGGCGCGTATAAACGAGCTATACAAGGGATAAATTCAATAAGCTGTCCGGTGGTAGCAGTAGATATACCTTCTGGTTTAAATGCGGATACTGGAAAACCCATGGATGAGGCGGTTGAGGCTAGTATAACGGTCACTTTTATTGGAGTTAAACAAGGTCTTCTCACTTGTAATGGTCGCGATCATTCCGGGGATATTCTATTTGAAAATCTAGATCTTCCAGATTCAGTTTTTGAATCAGATGCTTCGCCTTCATCTTCGGTGCGCAGAATTGATATAAATCATGCGACTAGGCATTTACCTCCGCGGAAAAGGTCTTCTCATAAAAAAAGCCATGGTCATGTTGTTATCGTTGGCGGTGATCTTGGTTTTGGGGGTGCGGGAATTTTGGCAGCAGAAGCAGCTTACCGTAGTGGATCGGGATTGGTTAGTCTTATTACAAGGACAGAGCACAGAACAGCGGCATTAGCCCGAAGGCCTGAAATGATGGTTATAGGTACGGAGGATAGCAATACAGATTTAGAATCGATTCTTACCGGTGCAAGTGCGATTGCTATCGGTCCTGGTCTAGGAACAAGTGAATGGGGCCGCCAACTTTTGCAATTGGTTCTACGGTCACAGCGAGATACTTCAATACCATTGGTGGTTGATGCAGATGCTTTGAATTTGCTTTCTGAAAAAACTGACGTAAGCGTAAAGGTTAGACCCAGGAATTGGGTTTTCACTCCACATCCTGGCGAAGCCGCGAAACTTTTAGGATGTACCACAATAGATATTCAAAATGATCGATTTACCGCTATTAAGACATTGGTAGAAAATTGGAGTGGGACCTTTTTATTAAAAGGTAGTGGCAGTCTGACGTGTAGTTCAACGGAATCGAGTAAGGTTTATCTATGTACCGAAGGCAATGCTGGTATGGCTAGTGGAGGTATGGGCGATGTTCTTAGCGGCATAGTGGTTAGTTTAATAGGTCAAGGTCTTTCCCTTGTTGATGCGATAAATTGCGCGATTTGTGTCCACGGGGAGGCAGGAGATTTAGCGAAAGAATCTGGAGGAGAGCGAGGCTTGCTCGGCGCAGATTTATTTCCTTATCTTCGTCAACTGGTTAATCCTCCCATAAGATAAATTTGAAATGATATCTGAATTACAAATTTTTCTGGAAAATGAAGAAGCAACTCTAGATTTTGGCCGTAACTTAGCCGTTGCAACTTCCTTAAAGGAATTTACCTCGAAAGAAATTTTGCTCCTCACGGAAAATGAGGGCTTCGAAACGCTGGGGGCAGTATTCTACTTGCTCGGTGATTTGGGAGCGGGGAAAACAACTCTTACGCGAGGCGTAATGAGGGGCTATGGCTACAAAGGAGCGGTAAAAAGCCCTACATATACTATTGTTGAACCTTATGAATTCAGAATGTGCAATGTTTATCATTTTGATCTTTACCGTTTAAATGATGCAGAAGAAATAAGCTATCTTGGAGTAGAAGATTACTTCGCTGCCCAAAACATTTGTTTAATTGAGTGGGCCGACAGAGGTGAGAAATTAATACCTCACGGCGATATAGTGCTAAGTCTTACAAATCAAGGGACTGGTAGATTATTAAGTTGTAGGAGCCTAACTCAAAAAGGTTTCAATATTGTCAAAAGATTGCGTAAGTAAGGCCGAAATCAATAGACATGGCTGGGTTCGGTAAAAACAAAGAAAAATGAATTTATTTAATAAATACAAATATATAGCTAGTTTTATTTCTTTCACACTGTCGCTATTAATATCTAATCCCAGCTTAGCTGCCACTATTGATGAAGTTCGAGTTTGGCGAGCTCCTGATCATACCCGTTTGGTATTTGACCTAAGTAATCCGGTGTCATATGAATTATTCACGCTCGAGAACCCAGATCGAGTAGTAATTGATATCGCTAATTCTGAGATAATTGATGACCTTTCAGGGCTTGATTTAAGTAATACTCCGATAAGAGTTATTCGAAATGGTATTAGAGATAATACCAATCTGCGGATAGTCATGGACTTAAATACTAAGACTAAGCCTTCTAGTTTTACGTTAGAACCAAACGATGAGCTAGGGAACCGTTTAGTTCTTGATTTATATGATGTCGAATTCATTGATAGTGACCTTAAACCAGTTGCACAGTCGATAGCATCGGTAAAAAGTGAAGAGAGGCGAGAGGTCGTTGTCGCTATTTCTGCAGGTCATGGTGGGGAAGATCCAGGTAGTATTGGCTACGACGGTCGGATAAAAGAAAAAAATGTGACGTTAGCTATAGCCCGATTATTGCACGATCAGTTAGAAGCTATTCCTGGCTATAGTGCCGTAATGATTCGAGAAGGTGATTACTATGTTGAGTTACAGCGCCGGCCGCAGATTGCTCGTGAACAAAGAGCTGATTTATTCGTCGCTATCCATGCAGATTGGTATCGAAATGCTCGGGCTAATGGCGTCACCATTTATGCGCTTTCAGGTGACCGTGCAGATCGCGAGAACGCTCGCCGAGTAGTGGAAAAAGAAAATGGATCTGATTTGCTTGGAGGTGTTGGCGGCAATTTATCCATTAACTCGCTAGACGACGATGTTGCTCTAACATTGGTATCGCTACAAATGTCATGGAGCATGGAGCAAAGTTTGATCGCTGGGACTAGGATATTAGAGTCGCTGAATGGGGTGACGCGACTTCGTCGAGATAAAGTACAACAGGCTTCACTGCAAGTTCTTAATTCTCCAGACATACCTTCGATATTAATAGAGACGGGTTATTTAACAAACCCTGAAGAGGCCCGACGCTTGAATTCTTCTAGTTTTCAAAAGAGCATGGCCCAATCGATTGCTCAGGGCGTGATGAACTATTTTTATGATGCTTCATTAGATGGGACTCTCATTGCCTGGCAGAAAGAGAATGGAATTCCTCCGGCAACATATGTTGTTAAAACTGGGGATAGCTTGTCAGTAATTGCTGATAGATATGGAATGTCCGTCGAAGGTCTTAAGTCACTTAACGGACTTTCTTCTAATGTTATTCGAATAGGCCAGGAGCTAAAACTGCAAGGCGAGACCGCTATTCGTATTTCTGAACATACAATTCGTAGTGGTGAAACTTTATCTGAAATAGCGTCACGCTATTCCGTTAGTGTTACCAGACTCCGAAATGCTAATAATCTATCTGGTGATCGTATTTTAGTCGGTCAAGTACTGAAAATACCGGCTATTTAAGTATTTCTTATGGCTTTTTGGTAATTAGATATCGCATTAGTTTTCAAGATAGGATTCATTTTGGATAGTGCTACAATGCAATATTGATTTTGTATTGATTACACCCATGAATAAGATAAATGTACTGAGTCAAAGGCTCTCAAATCAAATAGCTGCGGGCGAAGTGGTTGAGCGCCCCGCGTCAATTGTGAAAGAGCTGTTAGAAAATAGTTTAGACGCAGGGGCAGATAGCATTGACATCGATGTAGAACAAGGGGGTGTCAAATTGCTACGAATCAAAGATAATGGATGCGGAATTTTACAAGATGATCTTGTATTAGCTTTGCGCCGACATGCCACTAGCAAAATTTCTAATCTAGAGGATCTTGAAAACATCGCGAGCTTGGGTTTTCGCGGTGAAGCGCTGGCAAGTATTAGTTCAGTTGCTCGTCTATCATTGACCTCAAAAACACCAAAAACTAATAGTGGCTGGAGAGTTGAGGCGGAAGGACAGGACATGGATGCCAATCTTGTTCCTGCTGCTCATCCACAAGGAACGACTGTCGAAGTTCGAGATCTTTTCTTTAACACGCCAGCCCGAAAGAAATTTCTAAAAAAAGAAAAAACAGAATTTTCTAGGATTGACGAAATTGTAAAGCGTCTTTCCTTGAGCAGATTTGATGTTCACTTCTCGCTAAAACATAACCAGCGTGTAATCCAAAAGATATTACCTGCCACATCGGAATCGGAGCAACAAAGAAGAGTTGGTCTCGTGTGTGGCCAAACGTTTATCGAAAATACGGTTTTAATTAATATTGAGAGAGCAGGTTTGAAACTATGGGGATGGGTGAGCCTTCCAACATTTTCCAGAAGTCAGGCTGATCTTCAGTATTTTTATGTAAATGGCCGAGTGATCAGAGATAAAATAGTAACTCATGCGGTGAAACAAGCGTACCGAGATGTTCTTTTTCATGGCCGACACCCAGCCTATGTCCTGTATTTAGAATTGGATCATTCCTTGGTCGATGTCAATGTGCATCCAACAAAGCACGAAGTGCGTTTTAGAGACAGCCGCTTAGTACATGATTTTTTATTTAGCTCATTGCATAAAGCGTTAGCGGAAGTGACACCTTCATACCGAATAATAGATAAGAGTACGCCGGAATTGGTTGGTGATAGTAGCGATATCATTTGGGGAAGCAAGAACGTTGAAAATGTTATAAATCAGAGCCAGTTACCCTTAAAAGATTCGGGTCATCCTTATAGAGCTGATTTTGGCTCTATAAACTACGGAAGTGAAAGTAAAAATCTAGTAGAAATGTCTTCGCTAACAGGAGATAGCGACCATATCCCTCCTCTTGGATATGCAGTAGCACAACTTCATGGAATTTTTATCTTAGCGCAAAATAAGGAAGGTTTAATTATTGTTGATATGCACGCTGCACATGAACGTATAACTTATGAGCGGTTAAAAATTTCCTGTAAAAATGAAGAATTAAAGACTCAACCACTTCTTGTTCCTTTGTCTATCGCTATTAGTAAGTCGGAAGCTGATTGTGCCGAAGATAATAAAAAACTACTAATGAATTTGGGGATTGAGTTAGAGCGTGTTTCAGATGAAGCTATTGTGATTAGGCAAATTCCGTCACTGTTAAGAGATTCCAATATTGAGCAGATGGTGAGAGATGTGCTGTCTGATTTTTTGGAATATGGCAGCAGTGATAGAATCGAATCGCATCATGACGAACTCCTTTCCACGATGGCATGCTATGGTTCTGTTAGAGCGAACAGACAGCTTAGTATTCCGGAAATGAATAGTTTACTTCGAGATATGGAGTCGACTGAAAGAAGCGGACAATGCAATCATGGGAGACCAACCTGGATCTTTAAATCGCTTTACGAATTAGACAAATTGTTCCTCCGTGGTCAATAATTCCTCTTCTAAATCGGATATTTTTTGTCTGTTAGGTCCCACAGCATCTGGTAAAACAGAGATGGTGGTTGAATTAGCCAGCCGCTATCCCTTTGGAATTATAAATGTTGATTCTGCACAAATTTATCGGGGAATGGACATTGGAACTGCTAAACCTGATAAATCGATTCTTAAGACAGTGCCTCATAGTCTGTTAGATATAAAAGATCCCAGTGAGGTTTATTCTGCTAGTGATTTCAGAAGTGACGCACTTAAAGAAATTAGTATGATAATTGCCGCCGGTAAAACTCCACTCTTGGTTGGAGGCACGATGCTATACTTTAAGGTACTGCGTGACGGGCTTGCTGATATGCCTCATTCAGACGCTAAAATTAGGGCTGAAATTGAGGGAATTGCAGTTAATCTAGGCTGGAACGAGGTACACAGACAGTTATCAATTGTTGACCCTAAATCTGCAGATCGGATTCATCCCAATGATCCACAGAGGTTGCAAAGAGCATTAGAGGTCTTTCTCGTTTCCGGAAGAAGCTTGACAGAGTTTCATTCAGAGGATGAATCAAATAAAAATAAAAAAGACCAAAGCTCTTCATTTAATTTTCATTTCTTTGGAATCCAACCTGGCGACAGGGCCGTACTACATAAGCGAATAGCATTTCGATTTAATCAAATGCTGGAGGACGGATTTGTAGATGAAGTAAGAATTTTGTATCAGCGAGAAGATCTCCATGAAATGCTACCCGCTATTAAATCAGTGGGATATAGACAAATTTGGAGCCACTTAGCTGGAGAAATAGATTATAAGCAAATGGTAGAACAGAGTGTCGTTGCCACCAGAAGGTTAGCAAAGCGCCAGCTTACATGGCTTAGAAGCTGGGATAATCTTCGGAACTTGGACGGACCATCATTAAAATCTTTTGATACGATCTTGAATTACGTTGAATCTACCTCAATATAGACCTCAAAGTTGTACAGGTGATATTCGTAGAGCCCATGGATGGTAAACGTTTATTAGTGTTTTATTTTACTTAAGTTACTGTTAAACATTGCAGGGGGAAAAAATGTCCAAAGGGCATACGCTACAAGATCCTTTCCTAAATGTGTGCCGAAAGGAACGTATACCAGTGTCGATTTATTTAGTCAGTGGTATAAAATTACAAGGCCAGATAGAGTCGTTTGACCAATTCGTAATTCTATTGAGAAACGCAGTTAGTCAAATGGTTTACAAGCATGCTATTTCAACAGTTGTTCCAGCGCGTATGGTTAAAATCCCGGGCCCGGGCCAAACTGACTTTAGTGAACATGAAGAACCAAAACAAGAAAACATTGAGACAAATACCACATAAAAGAACACAGGGAGACTAAGCTGAGGTTACTATTTGTTTTTTGAAAGGCCAGAGTCTGGCGAAAACACTGTCCTTGTTCATATCTCGATAGATTCGGATACTGGGCGGGAAGATCCTCTTGAATTCGAAGAACTAGCAATTTCAGCTGGTGCGCTGCCTGTTGCATTCATTTCCGGTGCTCGCAGGCAACCTTCGCCAAATCACTTTGTTGGCAGTGGCAAACTCGAAGAAATTGCCATAGCTGTGCGTTCGCACAAAGCTCAATTAGTTTTGTTTAATCATACGCTTAGTCCTAGTCAGGAAAGGAACTTAGAAAAAGCTCTTCAATGTCGTGTTTTGGATCGAACTGGATTGATTTTGGATATTTTTGCGCAACGAGCTCGCAGCTACGAAGGAAAATTGCAAGTTGAGCTTGCCCAGTTAAAGCATTTAAGCTCGCGTTTAAAGCGCGGTTGGACGCACTTAGATAGACAGAAAGGAGGTATCGGGCTGCGTGGTGCCGGAGAAAAACAACTGGAATTAGACCAACGAATGATTCGGCAGAGAATTAAGGCATTAAATAAAGGATTGTCGAAGGTTCGAAGCCAAAGAGAGCAAGGGAGGCGGTCACGCGATCGGGCAGAAATACCGACCATTTCGCTTGTAGGATACACCAATGCCGGAAAATCTACTTTATTTAATAAACTTACTAACGAGGATACTTATGTTGCTGACCAACTATTTGCAACCCTCGACTCTACGCTAAGGAGAGTCGAGTTGCCAAACTTTGGCGCCGCGATCTTAGCTGATACTGTTGGCTTTATAGGTAATTTGCCTCATCAATTAGTCGAAGCGTTTCGAGCGACTCTCGAAGAAACTTCCTCTGCAGACCTGTTATTACATGTAATCGATTATTCGAATGAGGAACAAGATAGTTATGTTGGCAAAGTAAACGAAGTACTAACCGAGATAGGAGCAGTTTCTATTCCTCAATTACAAGTTTTTAACAAAATAGACCTAATTAGTGACTTTAAGCCGAAAATTGATTATGACAAATTTGGAGTCCCAACTAAGGTTTGGATTTCTGCTTATAGGGGCTTAGGTTTGGATATATTGAGAAAAGCTATGGCGGAAGCTCTGGCTGGGACAATTGCAAAAGAATCTATTCGTCTGTCGCCAGATTTGATGCGTTTACGCAGTCAACTTTATGCGAAGGGGTTTGTTGAGGCAGAACGAATTGATGACATGGGCTTCTATCACCTAAAAGTACGTTTGCCGAATAGAGAGCTTGATAGGGTAACGCAGCAAGGAGCAGTAATTGAAATTGCTCCAAAGGTCTTGGCTAAGCGGACTAATGATAGTATTGCGGCTGAAAAAGTTCGTAGTGCGCAATAAATTTTTAAAAAACTGTGTTAATTCACTATTATTAGCTAAAATCAAATTTGTGCATTTTTTGCGGTTATGGAGAAACTAATGGCTTGGAATGAACCTGGAAATAACGGTAACGACAACGATCCATGGGGTGGTGGTCGTCGCGGTGGCGACCAGGGGCCACCCGATATAGATGAGGTAATTAGAAATCTTTCAAAGAAGTTAAATAGCTTATTTGGAGGATCTAGATCCGGTTCCGGTGGAGGGTCCGGAGGTTCTTCGAAGGGAGGCGGTATCTCTGGGGGTCTCGTGGCTGGAATAGGAGCAGTAGCCATTGTCGCATGGGGCTTTTTGGGAGTTTATATCGTCGATGAGGCTGAGAGAGGCGTTGTATTGCGCTTTGGTGAAGTGCTCGATAATACCGTGCAGCCGGGGTTGCACTGGAATCCACCGTTGGTAGATGAAGTAAGTCTAGTGAATGTTTCCGAGTTAAACGCTAAAACTTACGAAAATAGAGCTATGTTAACAACAGATGAAAACATCATTGATATTGATGTGACGGTTCAGTATCTGATTCAGGATCCGGTTAAATATGTGATTGCAGTTCAGAACCCAGAGCGCAGCCTAGATAATTCTGCTGAGTCTGCGATACGTCATGTGGTTGGTGGTAATACGATGGAGCAAATTTTGACGAACGGTCGAGATCGAGTCGCTGCCGATGTTGAAGACCGCCTTCAAAATTATATGAACGTTTATAACACGGGGATACTTGTTAGTCAGGTGAACGTGGTTCAAGCGCAACCACCAGATGCTGTTCGAGCAGCATTCGATGATGTAATAAGGGCTAGAGAAGATGAACAGCGGGCTCAGAATCAGGCTCAGCAATATGCAAACAGGGTAATACCAGAAGCAAGGGGGCAAGCGCAGCGTCAAATGGAAGAAGCGAATGCATATAGGGAGCAAGTAATTGCCGTGGCGGATGGAGACGCATCAAGGTTTGACCAACTGTTGACTGAATACTCAAAGGCGCCAGAGGTTACGCGGCAGCGTATGTACATCGATTCATTGCAGGATGTGATGACAGCAAGTAGTAAAATAATGATAGACGTTGAAGGTGGCAATAACATGCTTTACTTGCCTCTTGATAAAATGCTTGAACAGAACGCTAGCTCAATTAGTTCGGGGAGCCGCTCAGAGCAGGAGTGGCGTGATATTGCAAATGAAATCGCACCTTATTTGCCAGGCCCTTCGAATACTTCGGCGGTGGATAGATCTCGCTTAAATACTGGCACTAGAGGAGGTAGACCATGAGGAATTTCTTTTCTATAGGAGTTTTATTTGTCGCTGCTGTTGTTGTGGCCAATAGTTTGTTTGTTGTTAAAGAGACAGAGCGTGCAGTAATGTTGCAATTTGGTCAGTTGGTGAATTCTGATATAGCCCCAGGGCTTCACGTCAAAATTCCTTGGGTGAATACCGTAAGAAAATTTGATGCGCGGATTCAAACCGAAGATACAACTCCGGAGCGGTTCTTAACATTAGAGCAAAAAGCCTTGGAAGTAGACTCTTATGCCAAGTGGCGGATCATTGATGTTGGCCAATTTTATATATCTACTCGTGGTAACGTTGCTACGGCAGGAAACCTGTTGGCGCAGCGAATTAATGATGGGTTGAGAGACCAAATTGGCGCTCGCACTTTGATCGAAGTCGTCGCTGGGGAGCGGGATCAGTTAATGCTTGATCTGACCTCAGAACTCAATGAGGCCACTGCTTCTGATATTGGGATTGAGGTCATTGATGTTCGGGTCAAGCGCATAGATTTACCGGATGATGTGCGCTCTTCGGTATATGAACGAATGATTACTGAACGTAACCGGGAAGCTCAGGAAATTAGGTCTCGAGGCGATGAGCTTGCGATCGGTATTCGCGCGGACGCCGATCGTCAAGTTGTCATTTTTGAGGCGGAGGCTTATCGAGACGCAGAGCAAATACGCGGTGAGGGTGACGCCGAAGCCACATCAATATATGCTGGAGCGTTCTCTAAAGACGAAGAGTTTTATGCTTTTACCCGCAGTTTAAATGCTTACAGAGAAACTTTTAGCTCAAAGAGCGACGTTTTGTTATTGGATCCGGACAGTGATTATTTTAAGTACTTGAAGGATGGTGTTTCTCGATAATATATTTTAGTGGGAAACTCCAACCTCTCAGGTGTGGGATCAACTAAAAACTATTTAGAAAATTCTGGGTTATGTAATTAACTAGAATCACAAATGAGTGATTTAGCCTGCGCTCTTTCCGGTCATACAAATTCGGAAAATCAATAATTATGTTACATGAGTTTGCAGTAGCATTTTGCTTAATGTTAGTTATCGAAGGCATGCTTCCTTTTATAGCACCCAAGCGATGGCGTGATTTGGTAATGATGTTGGGTGAGGTTGATGATAGTACGATGCGACTCATGGGATTGGGGTGTATGTTAATAGGAACTATTTTGCTTTTAATAATTAATTAAAACCTAGATTTTTTTATTGGTTAATGATGACTGACATGAAGCGATGGCTTTTACCGGATGGGGTTGAGGAAATTCTGCCGGTCGAAGCCTACAAATTAGAATCACTTAGAAGAGAACTATTGGATCTCTATAAGTCTTGGGGGTATGAATTTGTTATTACCCCATTAATTGAATATTTAGACTCGTTACTTGTCGGCTCTTCTCATGACCTTGATCTTCATACTTTTAAAATAACTGATCAACTTAGCGGTCGGATGATGGGGATTCGAGCGGATATTACGCCACAAGCAGCGCGTATAGATGCTCATTGTTTGAATCGCGAAGGGCCTGCCAGGTTGTGTTATGCCGATAATGTTTTGCATACAAAACCAAGGGGTATAATGACATCCCGTGTACCTATTCGAATAGGAGCGGAGTTATATGGGCATAGCGGTGTTGAATGCGATATTGAGTTAGTATGTTTAATGCATCAAACTCTAAAGGCTGTTGAAATCAATGATATTCATATCGTACTTGGCCATGTTGGTATATTTCGTACTTTAGTACATGAAGCTAAACTAAAAGAATCAACTGAGAGAGAATTATTTGAGGCTGTTCAGCGCAAGGCTTATGACGAAATTGATTTGGTGCTTAGTAAGTCTGTTTCTGATTCGGTTCTTCGAGGTATGTTACAGAATCTCACGCGTCTTTCCGGAGATGAAGAGACTTTATCGGAAGCATTAACTGTCTTCGCTGATGCTCCTGACAGCGTGAAAGCTGAATTAAAAGAATTAGTGGCGATAGTAGAAGAAGTTAAGCAGCGTATCCCTGACATAGTATTATGCTTTGATCTTTGTGAGTTACGGGGTTATGAGTATCATACCGGAATTGTTTTTGCGGCGTATTCGCCGAATTATGGGCGTGCTGTAGCTAAAGGAGGTCGTTATGACCATATTGGAGAAGTTTTCGGTAGGGCTCGTCCCGCATCTGGTTTCGATAGTGACTTAAAGGTTTTGGCCAGGCTTGCAAAAAAGGTGCCGGAGAAAAAAGCAGGAATATTGGCTCCTAATATTGTTGATGAAAAGTTAAGCGACTTTGTTGATAGCTTAAGAAAACAGGGTGAAGTAGTAATCACCAACTTGGTGAATCAGACTATAGATAAAGAGACTTGCGAAGAATTGAATTGTGATAGGCAAATTGTTCTCAAAAATAATTCTTGGTTAGTTGATCCTCTATAAAAATATTTTGTAAATCGCACTGAAACCGCAGAGTCGAAAGAGATGTCTAAATCTGTAGTAGTTCTTGGCACCCAATGGGGAGATGAAGGTAAGGGTAAAATTGTAGATTTACTAACGGACCAAGCGTCAGTGGTCGCTCGATTTCAAGGTGGCCACAATGCAGGACATACACTGGTTATTGATGGAAAAAAGACAGTTCTTCATTTACTTCCATCCGGGATACTTAGAGAGAAGGTTCGTTGTGTTATTGGCAATGGTGTGGTTGTTAGTCTCGAGGCACTCAATAAAGAAATTAACGAATTAGAAATTCGTGGTGTGCCGGTTCGAGAACGGCTTCATATAAGCGGAGCCTGTCCGTTAATTCTTCCAAGTCATATTGCGCTGGATCAGGCGAGAGAGTTAAAGAAAGGAAATCAAAAAATTGGTACTACAGGACGAGGCATTGGGCCAGCGTATGAAGATAAAGTGGCGAGGAGAGGTATCCGGTTAGGTGAGATCCTAAATACTTCGCAATTCTCCGTTAAGCTTCGTGAACTTGTTGATTATCACAATTTCTGGTTGGAGAGCTATTTTCAAGAGGAAGCCGTCGATTACCAGAAAACCCTCGATGATTGCTTGGCTTTGGGTGAGCAGGTAAGCCCAATGGTTTCTGATACGATTGATATTCTTCATAATCATCGGGATGCTGGGGACAATATTTTATTTGAAGGTGCACAGGGATCATTGTTAGATATCGATCATGGAACTTATCCGTTTGTTACTTCTTCGAATACGACCGCTGGTAGTACCGCGACTGGCAGCGGATTTGGACCCTTGTATCTTGATTATGTTTTAGGTATCACCAAGGCTTATACGACTAGAGTAGGTTCTGGCCCGTTTCCAACCGAGTTGTTTGATGAAGTTGGTCAACATTTGGCTTCGGTTGGTGCAGAAAAAGGTGCTACTACTGGCAGAGATAGGCGGTGCGGGTGGTTCGATGCTGCTGCAGTCAGATTAGCAATGCGAATTAACAGTGTTTCTGGTATATGCCTTACCAAGCTAGATGTGTTGGATGAGTTGAAAAATATTAAAGTTTGCACTGGTTATAGTGGGTTAGACCAAAAGGCTTCTAGTACTTTGATGGATATTGATCGCTTTGAAAACTTAGAGCCTATATATGTGGAACTTCCAGGTTGGAAAGAATCAACACGCGGAGCGACGTCTCTAGAAGACCTTCCAGTTAATGCAAGAAATTATATACGCTTTATTGAAAACGCGGTGGAAGTTCCAGTCGATATTATATCGACTGGTCCCGATCGTGAAGAAACGATCACAATTCGGCATCCATTTGCAACTAGCTAAACTTTAATTTTCTGTCCACAGGCAAGCTGCGCCTATTGCACCACTGGCATCTCCGAAGGCGGGCCGTAAGATCTTCGTTTTCACTGTGTCATTGAAAATATGACCGGTTAGATAGTTCGGTAATAAATCGTAAAGGCTTTCGATATTTGAAAGGCCGCCCCCTAGAACTATTGCATGAGGATCAATCATGTTGATTATTGTAGAGAGGCTGCAAGCAAGTTGTTCGGCATAGATTTCGATGCATTTGGTAGCAGCTGTATCTTCGGTTTTTGCTCTTTGTGCGATTTCTTTAGCTTCTAAGTTATTTCCGAATTTCTCCAAGTATGTTTGTTGCAAACCTCTTCCCGATATAACAGTTTCAATACAATTTTGACGGCCACAATAACAAATGCGGTCTCGTTCGATTAAATTTCTTACTGATGCAGGAATACAATTGTGGCCCCACTCCCCGGCTATGCTGTTTGGTCCGGTAACGAGTTGTTTATCAATAACAAATCCGCCGCCACAGCCAGTTCCTAGAATTACTCCAAAAACACTTCGTATATTTATCGCGGCCCCATAAAAAGCTTCCGATAATACAAAGCAATTCGCGTCGTTCTCGAGTCGGATTTCATAGCCGAGCTTTGTCTGAATATCTTGTTGCAGGGGTTTGCCATTAAGTAAGATAGAATTCGAATTCTTCATTAACTTTTCTGGTAGCGCTATGGCCCCTGGTGTACCAATACCAACGGGCATTCGATTTGAGCCTTGTAATTTTTCGATTACATTACAAATCGAGTTAACCGTTTCCTCGTAATCGTCCGATGGCGTGTCGACACGAATTTTCTGATCGATGCAACCATTATTAGAAAGGATGATACCTTCGATCTTTGTCCCGCCCAGGTCCAATCCAATCCGCATTTCTTTCCTCATTAATCTATGTGTCACTGCTACAGAAAATGACTATATAACAATAACTTGCATACTACTACAAAGACTCTAAAATCATCGATCCGTTTTAGAAAAGACATGCGGACAGGAAACGTTTTTGTGACTCAAGCCCGTTACCAGCAAGTATCTTTAAAAGAAACTCCTTATTACCATTGTATTTCGCGCTGCGTAAGGCGAGCATATTTGTTCGGAGAAGATCCAGTAAGTGGTTACAATTTTGATCATCGTAAGACATGGCTGGTAAATAGAATAAAAGAATTAACTGGGCAGTTTGCAATTGACGTTTGTGCTTATGCTGTTATGAATGATCATTACCATTTGGTTTTGTATGTAAATCAAGAAAAAGCTGATAAATGGACGGACCTGGAAGTGATTGATCGTTGGTCTCAGATTTTCCCAAGAAATAAGGTGATTGTTGAAACCTTGCAAAAAAATCTAAAACATAGGGCAGCGGGGAAAAAATTAAGAGAGAAAGCTTCTTTGTGGCGTGAAAGATTAAGCGACATTAGTTGGTTTATGCGTTGCTTAAATGAATATATTGCGAGACAAGCTAATATTGAAGAGGGTTGTAAAGGAAGATTCTGGGAAGGCCGTTTTAAAAGTCAGGCGTTACTTGATGAAAAGTCATTAGTCACTTGCATGGCTTATGTAGATTTAAATCCGATTAGAGCTGGAGTTAGTGGCTCACTTGAACATAGTGATTTCACATCAATTCAAGAACGCTTAATGATTCATGCTAAAAAAGTTAAAAGTCGAAATCCTCGTCAAAATAAATTACTGACCCGGCGCAATGCAAAGCATTTGATGCCTAGCCAAGCTTCTAAAAAACGATTTTTGCTCAAGCCTTTGGCAAACATGGATGGAATTGGTTTGGGAATGCCGTCATTATCTCAAAAAAAATATTTCCATTTATTAGAAAATACAGCAAGAGTACTCACTCTTGCGAAGCAAGATACAAAAAAATCTAAGAACTTGTTAGGGGGCAGAAATTCTCTATTAGAAATAATGGGAATTACTCCCGAAGCTTGGCTTAAAAGTATTAAGCATTTTCATCGCTATTACGGGAGAGCCGCAGGTGATGAAATTGCGTTAATTAATTTTCATAAAAGTAGAATAAAGGCTGGCGTGGATCTAAAGCACTCTGATAGATGGGTTCGTGGTAAAAATTCAGCTCGCTTACTATATGGCACTTGAAGCGACTCCCCCTTCTTAGTTAACCATTTTCCAATAAGGAATCGGCTTTTTATGTCGTTAGGTTCCACAATTGGTCAAATCAACTAATTTTTGTTTAAAAAATAACCAATTCTTATCTATAAAATTCTAATGTATTAACAATTTTTAATTTGTTGAATTAAATAATTTATATGGATGTCCTTAAATATTAAATTGAGTGTTCTTATTTACTTAGATATTTAAAGGTCATATCTATTTTAAGTATAAGAATTTACAGTAGTTTATAGTCCGCCTTGTCCCTAAGCTTTTAGGGGGCTGGTACACCATATTAAATATTCAAGTATTTGATGTGTGGCCCACTGCTAGTAAATAACTAGATATTGTTTGACTTTGAATTATCAACACTATATGTTGCGTTACTGAGCTTAAAGCTGTTTGCTAGCTCGTGGATCAGAAACTGATTTAATGTCTAAATTTTAGTGGAAAGGCCTTAGTAACTTCTTAATAGAACTTGGAGCTAAAAATAATGACTAAACTCGCTCAAGCTATAGTTGAAGAAACTGTAAGCGAAAATAACTCTACAGTGGAATTTGATGTTGGTAAGGCTCTGTTGAAAAAGGAAAAGGAAGATGAGATCAGAATGAGATTAGATGAGTTCGCTAAAGAACTTTCGCAGGTAAGTAAGTTGAGAGGGAAAGAGTAAATAAACTAGTACAGCGCATAATTTTTCAGAGTTTCGAGTCACAGCCAGTTTTTAAGAAATAAAAACCCGAACAAATAAATGTTCGGGTTTTTTTTGGCTTAACGCTAGCTAACGCATTAGTTTTAGTAACACAAACTTATGTGCTAGCTAGTTACACAATTTATTAAAACCGTGTTGTTATCCTAGCGTACCAGTATTGAGAACCCCAAGTTCTATAAGAGGGATCAAAGTCATTAGCAAAGCTATCTGGAAAATACGGTGGATCCTCGTCAAGGACGTTATCAATTCCAACGTGTTTTGTTCGGTTTATGGTTTTTTTCAACTTAATCTATTTGGCGGATGGGCTTGGTTGCCAGCTCAGCCTGAATATCAACTGATGATAGTTGGGATCTATTTTGTGATGGGTCTATTTATGCGGTTCGTTATATTCAGTAGCTTAGTGCACGGGCTAATAATGTTTGGATAGGCATTAGCTGACACATCTGAGCGTGGACATTTTTTGGGAGACATTACCGCGCTCATAATTGCGGCCGTAGCTCTAGAAATTTTGCTAAGAAAGGAACTAGCTAGTAATAGATAGGTTTCGTCAGCGCGCTATATTAACGGGTTTATTTAATCGTTTATTTCGCCAGTCAGCATACACGCATTATTTTCAAAAAATCGGCTCGGGGGTATACCCCGGGCTATCGTCATTGCATCTCCCCAATTATTTATGGTAAGAGGAATGGCGTGGCGAGTGGTAGGCACATTACCTGGCATCTCGTAAAAGACTCCACAGTCTTTATAGTCATAAGTTGAGCAGCCAGCTAATGTTAAAATAAGAATTGGAAATAATTTTCGCATTTGAATTCTATTATCGGCCTAATTAGTAGCAAATTAATTTGCTCATCCATAAGTATCTTGCCATGAAAGCACCAAACAGACCAAGCTTCAATTGGTATTTTAGTATTAGTTATTACCTATAAAATAAGCAACTAAGGGCATTGGCACAGACAATATGTGATTCGGAGTGTATACTTCCTCCTGAATGATCTTTCATGTCCTTCTTATTTGATGCCTAAATCACGCAAATCTGCGGACCCCTTCGCTGATCGAGAATCAGAGAATTACAAAAACCCCATTCCGTCCCGAGAGTATATTCTCTCTCATTTGGAAGAGTATGGAATGCCCGTCACTTTTGATGTTCTGTATCAACAGCTGAAATTAAATTCAGAGGACCAAAAGGAAGCTCTAAGACGTCGGTTAATTGCTATGCGCAGGGACGGACAAATCATTAGCAATCGAAAGGGAGCCTATGGATTGGCCGCTCATATGGACTTGAAAAAAGGAATAGTCCAGGGGACAAAAGATGGGGTGGGTTATTTTGTGCCATCGGCTGGTGGAGAAGATTGGTTCCTTGGCCTTCGAGAGATGGAGAGATTGTTTGACGGGGATGAAGTATTAGCGCGTTTCAACGGATTGGATAATAGGGGGCGTCAGGAGGGGGCAGTCGTTGAGGTGCTGAACAGGAGGTATGAAGAAATAGTAGGGCGCTTTTACGCCGAATCTGGATTCGGTCTGGTTATTGCTGACAATAAGAGAGTTACACACGAAATTCTGATCCCTGAAAAGGAATTTAGAGGGGCAACGGATGGGCAATTTGTTGTTGCTGAGATTTCTGAATATCCGAGCAGGCGTAGAAAGGCTGTCGGAAAGATTAAAGAAATTTTAGGCGACATCGCAACGCCAGGATTAGAGATTGATCTTGCCGTTCGTAGTTTCAATATCCCTCATAGCTGGCCATCTGCTGTAAGTAAAGGAATCACTAAAATTGGCGAGCATGTAACAGAAGAAGAAAAACAAAATAGGTTCGATCTTCGCGACATGCCATTCGTGACTATTGACGGCGAGGACGCGAAAGATTTTGACGATGCGGTGTTTGCTCATAAACATCAAAGAGGAAATTGGACTCTTTACGTTGCTATCGCTGATGTTTCAAATTACGTTAAGGTTGATAGTGCGCTCGATCGTGAGGCACTTAATCGCGGCACCTCTGTGTATTTTCCAGGCCATGTAATTCCAATGCTGCCCGAGCAGCTTTCGAATGGGTTATGTTCTTTAAAGCCAAATGTTGATAGGTTGGCAATGATTTGTGAGATGGAAATTTCGAAAGAGGGAGGGTTGTTAAATTATTGCTTTTATCAAGCAGTTATACATTCGCATGCGCGCATGACCTATACAGAAGTTGCAGACATATTGCTAAAACCGAAAAATGCCGCTCAAGAGAAGCTTCAAAAGAAATTACGCGATAAGCATAGTGCGCTTCTTACTCAGTTTGAAAATCTGTATTCGCTTTTTCGTGCGCGCAGAATTGCTCGTGAGAAAGAAGGTGCTATGGATTTTGAGTCGACTGAGACGCGAGTCATTTTTGGAGAAAATAACAAACTAAAAGAAATAATACCGGTAGAGAGAAATGATGCGCATCGTTTAATAGAAGAATGCATGTTGTGTGCAAATATAGCTGCCGCGCGTTTGCTAGAAGAATTTAAATTGCCAGCATTATTTCGAGTTCATGAAGGGCCAAATCCAGAAAAATTAGAAAATGTAAGGAAGTTTTTAAGTGGGCTGGGTTTGTATTTGGGCGGCGGGGAGAAGCCTGCTTCCAAGGACTACGCACAAATTTTGTCGACCGTTAGTACTCGCCCTGATAGGCGTTTATTAAATACGATGCTGATTAGATCTATGATGCAGGCAATTTATCAGGCCGATAATATTGGGCATTTTGGTTTGGGCTTTGCAGCTTATACTCATTTTACTTCTCCTATACGCCGATACCCAGATTTGCTCGTGCATCGAGCAATTAAATATCTAATTGATAATAAATCCAGTGGTTATTTGAAGCGAAAAGGTCGCTTGGGAATACTCACAAAAAAAAATATATACCCCTACAGTGAAACGGAAATAAGCTCTTTAGGAGTTTCTTGTTCTGAGAGTGAGCGAAGGGCTGATTTCGCTGGGTATAGCGTTCTTGATTGGTTGAAGTGTGAGTATATGCAATCTCGTGTTGGAGATGAGTTTGCAGGAACTATAACTTCTGTTACAAGTTTTGGACTTTTCGTGGAATTAGATGATATTTATATCGAAGGGCTGGTTCACATAACAGAGCTTAGCAATGACTATTACCATTTTGACCCTATTAATCATTGTCTAGAGGGAGAGCGAACTAAGCAGCTATATCGCTTAGGTGGAAAGCTTGACGTAAAAGTTGTGCGGGTAGACCTTGAAGATAAAAAAATAGATCTACAAGTTAAAGGTTTGGATAAGAAGCGTAGGATAAAAACCAGTAATAAGAAAAGGTCAAAAAATTCTTCAACTACTTCTAAGTCGCAGTTAAAAAAAGGCAGGAAAAAATTTAAACAAGAGGAAAAAATAAGTAAAGGAGAAAAGGAAAGTAAAAAATTTAAAGGAAATAGAATTCGAAATAAAAAACAAGCAAAGAAAAAGCAAAATAAAGCAAAAAAGAAGTCTAGAAAAAATTCTTTTGATTAGTCACAAAAAAGAGCACTGACGAAATTAATTAGCAATGAATGAAAACGCAATTATAGGGATCCATTCTGTTAAGGAAGCAATAAAAAAACAGCCGCGATCTATTGATAAAGTTTTTGTATTGGGCGGAGGGAAAAACCGGCGCTTGGCTGAGATCGCACAATTAGCCTTAAAGGCTGAGTTGCCTATTCTTGAGATTTCGAGAGCAGAGTTAGATCGATTGGCGAAAGGATCTCATCAAGGAGTAATTGCCAACCTTGTAGGTTCAGATCACTCAAAAAAAGGCGGAATACGGGAAGAGCAGGTTTTTAATTATCTAAAAGACAATGAGTCACAACTCATTTTGGTTCTAGACGGCGTAACTGACCCTCATAATCTTGGAGCATGCATGCGCACAGCTGATGCAGCAGGTGTGGGGCTTATAATTATTCCTAGGGATAAATCAGCATCTCTTAATCCGACAGTGCGTAAAGTAGCGAGTGGCGCAGCAGAAACCGTTGAATTAGTTTCTGTCACAAATTTAGCGCGGTTCCTAGAGAAGCTGAAGCAACATGGTTTTTGGATAGTTGGTGCTGATGATCAGGCCGAGAAATCGATATATGACCAGGATTTTAAGGGAGAAATTGCGGTGGTTCTTGGGTCTGAAGGCCAAGGTTTGCGTCGCCTCACTAAAGAAAAGTGTGATTTTTTGATATCAATTCCTATGAGTGGGGATTTAAGCAGTCTGAATGTTTCAGTAGCGGCCGGTGTGGTATTATTTGAGGCGGTAAGGCAAAGATCTGGCGTTTAGATTAGGGTTTTTGTTGCATCAACTGCCCAAAATCTCTAAAATCTCGCCTCTTTTTGTAACGACTGGAATTTTTCCACCTACATAACTCCTTGTCTTACCGCGCACGCTAGTGCTAGTTGGAAGACTAAAACCAAGAGGAGTCTCTATGAGACACTATGAAGTAGTATTATTAGTCCACCCCGATCAGTCTGAGCAAGTTCCCGGAATGATCGAGCGATATACCCAGCTCATGACCGATAATGAGGGAAAGGTTCATCGTTTGGAAGATTGGGGTCGGAGACAGTTAGCCTATCCCATCAATAAAATTCATAAAGCGCACTATATATTGATGAATATAGAGTGTGGTAGGGAAGCTCTAGATGAGTTGACGACATTGTTCAGATATAACGATGCGGTGTTGAGAAACCTTATCATTAAACGTAAAGAAGCTATTGCGGAAGAATCATTTATCTCGAAGGGAGAGCGTGAAAGCAATGAGCGTAAGTTGCGTGTGGAGCAAAAACGTAAACTAGACGAAGAGTCGGTAGTCGCGGAGCCTGTGGAAAAGGCTGAAATAGATCCGCCATCTGATGAAGAGCAATCTGACATTGAAAATACACCGGACCAAGATGAAATAGGGGATAATAGTGAAGGCTTGGCTCAAGGTGAAGAAGATACTCCGGAATCAGATTCTACTGAAGAAGAAGCGTAAATTTAAAAGGAATAGGTGAAGAACTATGGCTCGTTATTTTCGTCGACGAAAATTCTGTAAGTTTACTGCAGAAGGTACAAAAGAGATCGACTACAAAGATTTGGAAACATTGAAGGCTTACGTTTCGGAAACCGGTAAAATTGTACCTAGTCGAATCACTGGAACGAAGGCTCGTTATCAGCGTCAGCTCGCAACTGCTGTAAAGCGGGCCAGGTATTTGGCTCTGATTCCATACACGGATAGCCACCAGGTTTAAAGAAGGCATAAAAATGCGCGGCCTTGCTGAATTCGTGATGACCGGAAGAAAGCAAGCTATTTTAGCCTCTGCAATTCTTGGTTTGGTGCCATTGATTAACCTACTAAGTCCCGTATTGATTGGCTTAGTAATGTTGCGAAAGGGCTCGCAAGAGGCGTTCGGAGTATTTGTATGGGCGGTGTTGCCCCTTGCAGCTTGGGCGTTAGCAGGAGATTTTGTTCCAGTATTGATGCTGGTTGGAGTTTTCGGTTTAACTTGGATATTGAGAAATACTGAGTCCTGGGAGTTCACGTTAATAGGGGCGATAGGAATTGGATTAGCTGTTGAAGTTTATCTTCGGTTCCAACCTACTGTGTTAGATATAGTATTTCAACAGTTGGAACCATATCTTAGACAGAATAACGTTGAGGGAATAGATTTCGAAGAGATAAGAAGCGCGATGATCAGTATTTTTGGCTCGGTCTACATGTTTCTTTCACTTGTATTGACAATGTTGGCTCGCTGGATGCAAGCAAATTTGTTTAATCCTGGTGGATTTCAAAAAGAATTTCATCAGCTACGTACAGGGCAAAGACTAGCAGTTTTTCTACTTTGTTTTATGATTTTGGCAAGTTTTGAGGTGTTGGTACCACAGGCATGGGTTCTATATTTTTCACTTCCATTGGTTTTTTCGGGCATTGCTTTAGCACATGCCGTGTGCGAAAAACGAAAGTTGTCATCGATGGTGTTAATTGTATTCTATGCCTTATTGTTGTTGCCTATTACGGTGCAAATAATTTTGCTCCTAGCGCTAATAGACAGCTGGTATGATTTTAGAGAAAAGTTAGACCAAATGGCTTAGTTGCTTGAACGTAGTTAGGCAGCAAAGAATTATTCAAATTAAGAAGCTAGAGGCTGTGTGAGGGATAAGAATGAACGTAATTCTGCTTGAAAAAATAGGTAGATTAGGTGAGTTGGGTGATACAACCAACGTTAAGTCAGGTTATGCCAGAAATTTTCTTTTCCCGCAGGGTAAGGCAATACCTGCAACAAAAGAGAATTTGGAGCAGTTCGAACAGCGCAAAACTGAATTGCAGGCGGCGCACAATACAAAGGTTGCGGATGCTCAAGCACGGGCGAAGAAAGTTGATGGCGTGTGCCTTACTATAGAGGTAAACGCTAGTGACGAAGGTAAGCTATTTGGTTCTGTTGGCACTAAAGATATCGCTGACGCACTGAATACTAAGACCGGAAGTGATATCACTAAGTCGGAAGTTCACATGCCTCATGGTGTCATAAGAGACTTGGGTGATTTTGAGCTCTCAATAGATCTTGGATATGACGTTCAAGCTTTAATTTCTGTTTCAATTATTGGCCTGACCTCCGGCGCAGGTGTTACCGATGACGGTAGTATTATTGAGGAAATTGACGAAGCTGAAGATGAGACTCAGTCAGAGGGGAAAACTGATGGGCAAGAGGGTCCTAGCCCTGAAAGTACTGATGTGGAAGAAAGCGCTGAAACCTAATTTAGGCAATCAAATGATTTGAGTGCCACCTTTCTAATTTAAGTACCATTCTGTAAACTCAGATGGTACTTTTTTTTTGCCGATTTTCGCAAATGTCTGAAACTTTTGAACCCAGCTCTCGCAATATAGAGAGACCGCCTTCTAACTTGACTGCGCTCAAGGTTCCTCCTCATTCAGTGGAGGCAGAGCAAGCGGTTCTTGGTGGCTTGATGGTTGATAATGCCGAGTGGGACACTGTAGCGGATATATTGCTACCCGAAGATTTCTACCGTTCCGAGCATCAGCTAATTTTTCAAATCATGATGGAGCGAAGTGAGGCCAATAGCCCGATAGATGTTGTTACCTTGGTTGAGTCGCTAAATAATCTAAATGAATTGGAGAACGCCGGGGGACTGGATTACTTGAGTGAATTAGCCGGTAATGCAAGAGGTACCGCAAATATTCAGGCTTATTCGGACATCATAAGGGAACGGGCAATCTTGCGTAAGCTTATCTCTGTAGCGAATGGTATAGCGGATAGCGGGTATAACACTGGCGGTAAGAAAGCCAATGAAATTCTCGATGAAGCAGAACAGCAAGTTTTCAAGATAGCCGATGAAAGACCGCAAGAAGAGGGGCCAGTTCCGATTAATCCGCTCCTAACCAAAGCTATTGAACGTATAGATGAGTTAGCTGAAACCGATGGTAATTTAACTGGTTTGGCAAGTGGTTATAAAGACTTGGACAAAATGACTTCTGGATGGCAGAAATCGGACCTTGTCATTGTTGCAGGTCGCCCTTCGATGGGTAAAACCGCGTTCGCAATGAATTTGGTGGAGCATGCCGTTCTAAATTATGATAAGCCGGTCTTGGTATTCAGTTTAGAAATGCCATCTGAATCACTAATTTTTCGTCTGCTATCGTCGATCGGTAAGATTGACCAAACAAAGATTCGAACCGGTCAGCTTTCAGATGACGATTGGCCCGGTTTCAATGCTGCGGCTGCAAAATTGAAAGATCGACCATTATTTATTGACGATAGTGTTAGTGTAAGCCCCATGGAAATGAGGGCAAGGGCGCGCAGAATTGCTCGCGATCATCAAGGTCAGATTGGGATGATAGTCGTAGACTATCTGCAGCTAATGCAAATTAAAGGAACTAATGAGAATCGGGTGACTGAAATTTCAGCAATATCTCGCTCATTGAAGCAGCTAGCTAGAGAATTTAAGTGCCCCGTCATTGCCCTATCTCAGCTAAATCGTAGCCTAGAGCAAAGGCCTAACAAAAGACCTGTAATGGCAGACCTGCGAGAATCGGGCGCAATTGAACAGGATGCGGACTTGATTACATTTATTTATAGGGACGAAGTTTACAATGAAGATACACCGGATAAAGGTGTAGCAGAAGTTATTATTGGAAAGCACCGTAATGGTCCGATTGGCACTATTCGCCTTAGTTTTCTGGACAAGTTCACTCGGTTTGAAAATCATGCGCAACCGCGGTACGACGACAGTTATACACATGATTAAAGAAAGCTTAGGCTATCCTCTAAATGATTGAGCCGACAAAACGAGTCTGGGCGACGATAGATCTGGACGCGTTTAAAAAAAACCTCGCTCTTGTTAGTTCCCTTTGTTCAGGGTCCAAAATTTATCCTGTAGTCAAATCTAATGCCTATGGCCATGGTATGGAGCAAGTAGTCAATGCTGCCCTGAATTCCCAAACCAAAATAGCAGGGTTTTCAGTAGCAACGATCCAAGAGGCTATTGATCTTCGCGCGCTTAATGTGAGCCTACCTATTTTACTGCTTAATGGATTCTTTAATGAAGATGAACTTCGTTTGTGCTTTGAGCTAAATATTGAATCCGTATTGCATGCAAGTCACCAGATGAAGCTGGTCAATGATTTCCTTTCTTCTGAGTTATTAAAGAGTCCAACTAAATTTTGGATAAAGATGAATTCTGGTATGAATCGGCTTGGCATGAGTTCAAAAGATTGTCAAAAAGCGTTTAAAGATTTAAATGCCAATCCAAATATTGAATTAGTTTTCATGACTCATCTGGCGTATGCAGATGATATGAAAAATTTGGAATCAGAAGAGTTCACGACTAAGCAGCTTCGCCGTTTTAATCAAGCCAAGGAAAAAATCCAATCAAATCATGACAAGGAATTAGAGACTAGTATTGCGGCGTCAGCCGGTATTTTAACTTTACCAATAACTCATAAGAATTATGTTAGGCCTGGCGTCATGCTTTATGGTGGTTCTCCGTTGGCAAAGAAGAAAGGCGGGGATGTCGGCCTTAATCCAGTAATGAGTTTATCTTCACGCTTGATTTCAATCAACGAGGTGCGGGCTGGGGAGGGTATTGGATATAATGCAACTTATATTTGCGATAAGGACATGCGGGTTGGAACAGTCTCCATTGGTTACGGCGATGGTTACCCTAGATCAGCTAAAAACGGAACACCGGTGCTGATCAAAACGCGATCTAAAACTTTTAAAACTCAAGTAATTGGGCGCGTTTCTATGGACATGATTACGATTGATCTCTCTGAAGTTTACGATTCGGAAATTAATGACGAAGTGTTGCTCTGGGGAGCAGGGCTTTGCCCCGACGAAGTAGCTGCGCATGCAGATACTGTTGCTTATGAACTGTTTTGCAAAGTGACTAAGCGTGTTCCTTTGATTTATGTCTAGCGGTCAAAATAAAGTTAAATTCATTCTTAAATTTATCGACTAACCATGGCTAAACAAAAAACCGCATATGTTTGCAATGATTGTGGCGCCGAGCATGGCCAATGGCAAGGTCAATGCATAGCTTGCAAAGCTTGGAATACCTTGTCAAAAATTAGCCTAGGAATTTCTTCATCTCCTGCCGCGAGCGCAGACTTTCGGCGGGAAGGTTACGCTGGTGAGAAATCGAATGTGCAAAATCTTTCTGATATTGATCTCCAATCTTTACCACGCTATTCCAGTTCGATTGGCGAAATTGATCGAGTATTAGGAGGAGGCTTAGTACCTGGCTCAGTTATCTTAGTTGGTGGCAACCCAGGCGCAGGCAAGAGCACTATATTGCTGCAAATAATGTGTAAATTATCGAATAGCGGGAGAACGGCCTTATATGTAACTGGAGAAGAGTCTCTTCAACAAGTGGGAATGCGTGCAAAGCGGTTAAATCTTCCAGAAGCAAATTTGAAAATGCTTGCAGAGACTAACGTAGAAAAAATTTGCCAAGAAGCCCAAGAAAATGCACCTGAGCTTTTGGTCGTCGACTCTATTCAGGTTATGCATAGTGTGGATGTCCCTTCAGCGCCAGGAAGTATTTCGCAGGTTAGGGAGAGCGCCGCTTACTTGATTCAATATGCGAAACAAACCAATACTGTGCTTTTTTTAGTTGGACATGTAACCAAAGAAGGACATTTAGCCGGCCCTAAAGTGCTAGAGCACATGATTGATTGTTTTATTATGCTCGAAGGCAGCAATGACACTAAGTATCGAATTCTAAGAGGCCAGAAAAATCGCTTTGGTGCTGTTAATGAGATTGGTGTCTTTGCTATGACCGAGAATGGTCTTTTGGAAGTTAAAAACCCTTCTGCAATTTTCCTAGCAAGAACAGAGGAAGATGCTCCTGGTTCATTGGTAATGGTCTTATGGGAAGGTACTCGACCACTGCTTGTGGAGATTCAAGCATTAGTTGATGCATCTCCCTTGGGCAATCCTCGGCGCGTAGCTGTCGGTTTAGAACAAAATCGATTAGCAATGTTATTGGCAGTGCTTCATCGTCACGGTGGTTTATACATGGCGGATCAAGATGTTTTTGTTAATGTCGTGGGCGGTGTAAAAGTTTCAGAAACCAGCGCGGATTTGGCTTTAATATTAGCGATAGTTTCTAGCTTTAAAAATTTTACGCTATCTAAAGACTTGGTCGTTTTTGGTGAGGTAGGACTCGCTGGAGAAATAAGGCCAGTTTCGGGAGGTCAGGAACGTATAGTAGAGGCCGCAAAACACGGCTTTAAGAAAGCTATTGTACCCAAAGCCAATGTGCCGAAGAAGCAGGTGCCAGGCATTGAAGTAGTCGGTGTCGCGAAGTTAGCACAGGCATTAGACGCGATTTAAGCGCCTTTATCATTTTTAAAATAAAAAAACCAACTAAGTTTTTGAACTATCGTTTTATGCTGGCGCACGATCAAAATCTTGCTTAATAGTCTTTAAGCACCAATAATAATGAGCTGCACACCAGATGTTAAATAGTACCGTAATTGACAATGCATAACGTAACCCATCAACACCGTATTCAGGTGTCAGGAAGTCGCTTACGAATCCTGTAAACATCGGCCCCAAGCCCAAACCAATTAAGTTGAGCACGAAAAGTAGAACCGCCGAGGCCATCGCGCGCATCCTAATACCGACGAGGAAATGATTTGCCGCTAAGCAGGGAGCTAAGTACCAGCCACCAAAGAACACTGGAATAAAATAAAAATAGACAGCGACATAACCGTCCGGTATCCATAAATAAGTATTTAACGCGAAAGGAATAGCAATAATGGTAGAAGCAAACGGAATCCAAATATACCAATTCCTATTTCCGGTTTTCTTAACCATGTGGTCCGCCGACCAGCCACCAAATAATGTGCCTGCCAAGCCAGCGATGCCAGCAATCAAGCCGTAATACCATCCTATATCTAAGATAGGCATGCTGTGAACCCTACCCAAGAAAAGGGGCATAAAGTTACCTACTCCATATGTGACGAATGCATGCAAAGCACAAGCAAAAGACAAATGCCTAAAGGATTTTCTTTCCCATAAAAATTCAACGACCTTAACGAACCCTGGCGGTTGGACGTCGACTCGAGCCTCTGCCATCCCCCGAGGAGGCTCTTTGATTGCAAGTCGGACTAGTAAGGCGAGAAAAATTCCTGGTAAACCCACTACGATAAATGCGGTCCGCCAATCGAAGAACTCCACTAAATAAGCACCTCCAACAGTACCTACTAAGATCCCTCCGTAAACACCTAGTGAGTATATGGACAGGGCAGTTGCGCGTTGTTCCGCGGGGAAAATATCAGAAACAATCGAGTGGGAAGGGGGAGATGCACCTGCTTCTCCGACGCCAACACCGAATCGAGCAAGAAATAATTGTGTAAAATTTTGTGCTAGACCGCAAAGCGCAGTCATAACACTCCATATGGCCGCTGAAATTGCGATTATATTCCGTCGATTACTAATATCAGCCCAACGAGCTATAGGAATACTAAGCGTTGTATAGATGAATGCGAATGCTAAGCCGGAAAGCATTCCGAATTGACCATCAGAAATTTGCAGGTCTTCAATAATATACTGCGCAAGAACATTGATGACTTGCCGATCGACAAAGTTGGAAACATAAACGATAGTAAGAATCCCCAGAACAAGGTACCTGTAGTATGGGTTTTTGTAACTCTCGATTATTTTAGAGGTTTCGCTCGAAATCTTTATTTCACCACCGCTCTGCGGTGAAGACGCTGACTTACTGGAACTGAAGGTATTATCCGACTCGGTAGTCATTATTTAGTTCCCTTTATTCTTATTCTATAGCGGTTTTGGATGAAAGCATTTATTCTGAAGTTAGTCTATTAATTAAGATAGCGCTTAGCTTGACTCGTTCTACGAGCGAGCTTGCTCGAGCTTCTTCTCGATCAGAATGGGCGCCGATTCCGGCGACGCCCAAAGAATCCAATGTTGGGAGACCGGCGGCTTGGGAAAGTGATCCATCTGTTCCGCCACCTGAATCGGTGATGCCTATTTCTTGTTTTAGAAGTCTTCCAATTGATAATGCTTTTTCTAGAAGATAGTCACTTTCAGGAGTGGGAATTTTGGGGGGTCGATGCAGGCTGATCCAGCGTTCGGTCTTTATATCCTCAGTGGCTATCGGGTAGCTGTATACTTGGTCAGAGATTTGTTCTAATTTGTCTTTCGCCTGCTCTCCTTGTTGGGGCTCTGGGTAACGGAGGTCTATCAGTGCTTCTGCGCAAGGGGCTACTGTATTTCTTGCCTCACCACCGTCAATAATTCCAACGTTGACGGTTACCCCAGTTTCATAGTTTGTCATATTTTCTATTTCTATAATTTTATAGGCCAACTCTTTAATGGCTGATCGACCTCTCGCGTGAGCACCTCCGGCATGCGATGCGATGCCATTTATAACGATGCGTGCTTGTCCGAGTCCCTTCCTAGCACGGACGAATTTATTAGTTCCAGAAGACTCATAAATCAAGCCCCAATCGTGGACTATTGCTTGTTCTTCTATATATTTTCTAGAAGAAAGAGAGCCGATTTCTTCATCGCTATTTAATAGGATTGTTATTGTCTTGTCGTCTAGTTTGTTGTTTGCTTCTAGCGCCTTTAAGGCGTAAAGCATTACAACTAGAC
>JAQWTK010000100.1 GCA_029242705.1 Gammaproteobacteria bacterium
CTACTAACTTAGATTATGAGCTTGGTTCCGGGGATATCCTCGCGCTCAAAGCGATGTTGGAATCCACCACCTCTCAGATCTACAGTCAAGCGCTCAACTTCAGTAGGATCATCATCTTCCGCAAAAAGAGCATTAAAACGAACGCTACTTCTTTTACCAAGCTCATAATCTAAGTTAGTAGAAAGTGAAAAAGTAGTGTTGTCTCTTATCTGAGTCTGATCTATATAATCGTTTGGATATTCACCAGGCAAAATACTTTTCTCGCGCAGTTCTGTGTAGTTGTAACCTGGAACTGCTGATGCACTAACAAGAAAATTCAAATCACCGCTTTGGCCAGCATAAGTAAGAGAGCCACCTGGCTCGGCGTTATCATCTGAATAGTAATTAGCATTCAATTCATAATTAATAGCAGTGCTGGTAATTTCTTCAAATAAAACAATATTTGCAATTTGCGTGCTTCCTCGCACATCCAAATCACCTGATGTCCCACGAATAATTTCTATATAATCAACTTGGTCCGCATCAATCCGCCGAAGCTGCGTTTCAGTATTGTTGTTTTTTCCAGCAGTACGTTTACCATTGATCAGAATTTGTGTTCCACTACCACCGCTACCAAGACCCCGACCTCCTCGGCTAACATTAGCAAAACTACCTCCGCTTCGACCTCCCCGGCTTGAACCCCCACTTCTAGTGGAACTACTCATCTCCATTCCTGGAATACGATTCAACATATCCAACGCAGTAACTGACGCATATTCAGAAAAGTAAGCGAATGGATAAACTACTGTAGAATCATCTCCAACATTTTCTTGCGCTTGGCTACTGAAAGATAGATTACTGAATAAGACAATCGTCATGTATTTAAATGCAAGTCTTCTATATAAGGCCATTGACCAATTTATTTCCGGCCCGATATTTAACATCCCCAAGATAAAGCTCCCTAATAGATTTCCGGAGTTAGAAACCGATATGTCGGCGGATTATAAGTAATCAAAACCTTGATATATGTGACATTTTGCAAGTGCCAAAACTGTCAGCCTAAAGATCAACAACGATTATACTAGTATGCAGTAAACCTAAATGGATCCAGAACATCGCATTTGGCAGAAGAAATTTTCAAAGGGCCACTAAACGAAATCAGAGATAAGACCCTACTATGTTCCACCACTAGGAAAAGCAAATTTTGTTTTTTCTGTTTTATTATCAGCGGGCCAGCGCTGTGTCATAGTTTTTCGACGGGTATAAAACCTTATCGCGTCTGGACCATAAACATAAAGATCGCCAAAAAGAGAACGCTTCCACCCACCAAAACTCTGACTAGCGACTGGTACTGGAAGAGCAACATTAACTCCTACCATACCCACCTGAATATTATCCGTAAAATATCTGGCCGTCTCTCCATCCCTAGTAAACACGCAAGTTCCATTACCATATTCATGCTCATTTATTAGCGCCATCGCCTCATCCAAATTCTTCACTCGGACAACGCAAAGTACTGGCCCAAAAATCTCATCAGTATAAATACTCATTTCTCTTGTGACTTTATCGAAGAGGAATCCTCCAACAAAGAATCCGTTCTCATAGCCTGAAACTTCAAGGTTTCTGCCGTCAGCCACAAGTTCTGCACCTTGATTTAATCCCTCTTCAACATATGAATGGATGCGAGTATACGCTTCCTGAGTAATCAAGGGACCCATATCATTCGCCGTATCAGTTCCCGGACCAATGCGTAACTTCTTAATACGATCTTTTAGGCTAGCGACAACTTTATTAGAAATTTCCTCTCCCACACACACAGCCACAGAGATAGCCATGCACCGCTCACCACAAGATCCATATGCTGCTCCCATCAGTGCATTCGCGGCATTTTCTATATCTGCATCAGGCATAATAACTGCGTGATTTTTTGCACCACCCAGTGCTTGCACCCGTTTGCCACTAGAAGTTCCTTTTTTGTATATCGCTTCCGCTATCGGGGTTGATCCTACAAAACTTACCGCCTGAATTCGCTCGTCTTGTAAAATAAGATCTACGGTTTCCTTATCACCATTAACAACATTGAAAACTCCATTCGGCAATCCAGCCTCACTTAGTAACCGCGCAATTAATATCGGCGCGCTTGGGTCACGTTCCGAGGGTTTTAAGATAAAAGTGTTTCCGCAAGCAATCGCCAAAGGAAACATCCACATAGGCACCATAGCTGGAAAATTAAAAGGTGTGATCCCTGCAACAATCCCAAGCGGCTGAAACTCAGACCAACTATCGATATCTGGTCCTGCATTTTTTGAAAACTGACCTTTCAATAACTCCGAGATCCCGCATGCATACTCAACCACCTCGATCCCGCGAGTGAGTTCGCCGCGAGCATCATCTAAAACCTTACCGTGTTCATCTGTTATTAAAGCGCATATATCGTCCGCATTTTCTTCCAACAATTGTTTAAAGCGAAACATAATTTGTGCGCGTTTTTGCGGCGGTGTGTTTCGCCAGGCAGGAAAGGCGTTCTTACAAGCAACCACAGCGGTCTCATAAATATCTGCTCCAGCCAGTGCAACTTTTTTACTGACAACCCCTCTGGCAGGATTGAAAACATCTGACATTCGCCCCTCACCAGCAACTTCCTGGCCATCAATGAAATGACCGATTACTGGAGCATCAAATTTCTCATTATCGACTGATTCAAGCGAGCTCATCCAAAGATTCTCCTACTGCGTTTATCAAGCCATCTATTTGTTGTTTAGTTGACACAAATGGGGGCGCCAACTGCAATGTGTCTGCTCCCCATCTAACATAAAACCCTTTATCAAAACACTTTATACCTATTTCGAATGGTCGGCGGAGAGGCTCCCCTGGATAATGTTCCAAGCTAAGTCCCGCTGCAAAACCATAATTCCGAATATCAGTAACAAAAGGCGCTGAACTCAAACTATGAATACTCTCTTCAAAGACTGAAGACATTTCTTTCACTTGCTGCACCAAGTTCTCATTAATCAAGAGCTCCAATGCAGCAATCCCTGCAGCACAAGCGACTGGGTGTGCGGAATATGTATAACCATGAGGGAACTCAACCATATATTCCGGGCCACCCGCGTCGATAAAAGCGTCATAGATTGCGGATTTAACTACCACTGCTCCAAGGGGAATTACGCCATTTGTAATTTGCTTGGCTAAGGTCATCATATCAGGTGTAACACCGAACTCTTCCGCACCAGTCAAAGAACCCATGCGACCAAACCCTGTGATAACCTCATCAAAAATCAACAAAATATCGTACTTATCACATATCTCTCGCAAACGATTAAGATAACCTTTCGGCGGAGGCAATACACCGGATGTGCCCGACATTGGCTCAACAACAACCGCAGCAATGTTAGATGCATCATGCAGAATTACAAGCTCTTCAAGTTCATCCGCGAGATGTGCACCTTTCTCAGGCATTCCTCTACTAAATTTATTTTCTTCAAGCATAGTGTGAGGTATATGGTAAGTCTCCACCGTCTGCCCAAACATTTTTCGATTGTATCCGATTCCGCCTATACCTAAACCGCCAAAATTTACACCATGGTAACCCTTGTGACGCCCTATAAATTTAGTTTTACCTGGCTGCCCTTTGTTGCGCCAATACCCACGAGCCATTTTCAAGGCAGTATCTATAGTTTCCGATCCAGAGTCCGTAAAAAATACCTTATCTAGCCCTGATGGCGTCAATTCTACTACTTTATTTGCCAACTCAAAACTAAGTGGGTGTCCATATTGAAACCCTGGGGAATAATCCAACTTTCCCAATTGTTTGGAAACAGCGGTATTGATCTCCTTACGATTATGACCTGCGCCACAAGTCCATAAACCAGATAATCCATCAAATATTTTCCTACCATTAGCATCAGAGAAATAAACTCCATCGGCTGACTCTATCAGACGCGGGTTTTTCTTAAACTGACGATTGGCCGTAAATGGCATCCAGTGTGCACTTAAATCCAAGTTAGTCATAATTTTTAAATTTCCTTCACTTAAATATTTGTTGGGCCGCCTGTTAAATTTTCCCCTTAGTCTACTTTATTAATACTAGCCAGCTCTCGCCTATACGTGCTTTCTAATTCTTTATCAGGCCAAATTATAGTAACAATATAGCCAACAATTAGGGCTGAGAAAAATGAAGGCGGCATTGTTTCTAAGGCCGTAAAATAAGGCCCAACCGAGTCCAACCCCTGAAAAACAAACTTACTAATTATCGTCATTAGGAAACCCGTGATCATCGCGGCAATAGCGGCTCTCTCCGTAAATTTTACCCAGAAAAGCGACAGAATAATCATCGGGCAAAATGTTGCGGCGATTCCTGCCCACCCAAAAATCACAAACCAAAAAATTGTCCTGTTAGGGGATAAAATGGAAACAACTATCGCAAGCGTTAATGCAAGAATCGCTAACCCTATAGTTATCCGACGACACATTCTCGCAGCATCAAAATCAGAAAGAGTAGGATTAATAATTTTCTCATACAAATCGTGAGTTATAGCGCCGGCAGCCATTACCAACAAAGAAGATACTGTAGACATAATTGCCGACAATACTGCTGCCACATAAAGGCCCACAATCCAGGGCGGGAATGTATATTCCACTAGTTCAGACAATACATTCTGCGCACCATTTCCCAAAATCGCATCCGGCTCCACTCCTTGAGTAGTAAATATATATCTACCCAAAACACCAATACTGACAGCTGAGAAATCCACCAAAATCGTAAAGATAACCGCTACCCACTTCCCACGATTAATTTGAGATTCACTTTTAATAGCGATTAATCGCGCAAAAACCTGAGGAGAACCTAAAAACCCTAGACCAATCAATGCCATGCCAATCACAACGGATAGATTCATTAGATTGAAACCACCCGACCCCCAGAAACTTACCAATCCGGGTTCTATTGCGTAGAGGCCAGCATAGATTGAATCAGCATTAGATAATGATAGAAAGGCAACTATAGGTAGTAACGTTAAGCAAACTAGCATGACCGCGCCCTGGAACATATCTGTCCACGCAGCGGCTAGAAAACCACCTGCAACACAATAAATTGCGACTATGACAAAACCAATAATCGCTCCAGTGAGATAATCCCAATTCAGAAAAGTTTCGAATGCAGAACCCGTCGCATCTATCTGGGCAGCGATATAAATCAAAACAAATATCGATAACGCAAATGCGGATAAAATCCGAAGAAGATGTGTTTTAGATCGAAAACGACTCACTATGTAGTCAATCACAGTCATTGAGTCATACCGATCGGTAAGCCGCTTAAAACGCTTAGCCATCAAGAACCAGCATCCAGCAACACCCAAAAATTCACCCACCACTACCCAGTATGCCGAGAAGCCAACCATTGCGCCCATACCGGTCAGACCCAGCAATAACCATGCAGACTCCCCAGTCGCTTGTGCTGAAAAAGCCGCCACCCAAAAGCTCAGCGATTTACCGCCAATGACGAAGTCATTCATATTACGGATTCGCTTTGACGCCAAGTAACCCAAGAACATCAAAATACTGAAGTAGAGGATGATCATAGAGTATTTTTCAAACATATCTGATCCTTTCCGATCCGTGCATCGAACGCAGCCACAGCTTAAAAATAGAACGAGATAACTTTTTGAGGTATTTCACATCGCTATTTTAGCCAATTTGTCGCGATCATCACTATATTTAGCACGAGACGAGGTTCCACCACCTTTGCGCTCAACTTAACGGAGCGATATAGTGACGCATCGTAACATTCATATTCACCAAAAAATATGCGCTTTCCTCTGCGCAAATAAAAGAAAGGTAAGAGGCTTAAAATGGCAAAATTTTCTAGACGTAAATTTATTAGCTCGAGCTCAGCACTCGCTGCGGCAGGAATGGGCCTCCCTTCACAGGCAGCTTTAGCAGCCTCCGAAGCTCCGGATGGTCTTTCGGCGCCAGACTATGTAGTGCTGAATGCGCGCGTAATAACCATTGACGACGATATACCTCAAGCCGAAGCCTTTGCAGTCAAAGGCGACCGTTTTGTCGCGGTAGGAACTTCCAGCGATATCCGCAATTTAGCTTCATCGCGAACTGAAATCATCGATGCAGAAGGAATGACGATAACCCCGGGATTTATAGATGCTCATTCACACCCTTCCGGTGCTGGTGTGAGCGAACTAGTTCAAGTAAATGCGGATCGTAGATCTGTTGCAGAAATCAAGAATGTTCTGCAGGAAAGAGCAAATGCGACGCCGGAAGGACAATGGGTGCAGGCATTCAAATATGACGATACAAAACTATCAGAGGGTCGTCCTATCAACCGTTTTGATATTGATGAATTAGTGCCTAACCACCCTACAGTTGTGCGCCATCGTGGCGGTCACACTAGCGTCTACAACAGTATGGCCCTGGCATTAGCGGGAGTCACATCTGAAACACCAGACCCCCCTGGTGGAAGATTTTATCGCGACGCGAATGGGACACTCACCGGCTTAGTCGCGGGCCCAGCTCGTTCCGTTTTTAACTCACTTATTCCTTCTGACTCTACAAGAGAGCAACGAAGAGATGGCGTAAAATTGATTTCCGAATTAATGACCCAAGCTGGCTTAACATCTGTCCATCAAACAGGCGGGGGTCAAAACGATATGATTGCCTACCAAGACGCGAGAGCTGATGGAGACATGCGCTTTCGCATGTATTTGTTCCCACGCGGACAACTTTTCAATGACTTGGTCAACGCAGGTGTGCGCACCGGTATGGGAGACGAAGTATTTCGTATTGGGGCAGTAAAGTTTACAGCAGACGGATCTGCTTCTGAGCGCACTATGCGCATGAGCACGCCTTTTGAGGGTAGGCCCGACGACTATGGGCTGCTTTATATGACTGAAGAAGAAATTCACGAATCAGTAGAGAACGCGCATCGAAATGATTTCCAAGTGGCCGTGCATGCAAACGGCGATGTGACTATCGATATGGTCTTAAATGCTTATCAGCGAGTACAGGAGCTTTGGCCAAGAGAAAATCCCAGACATAGAATTGAACATTGCTCGTTGGTTAATCCAGAATTACTAACGCGAATCAAAAATCTAGGAGTGATACCTGCGCCTTTTTACACATATATCCATTACCATGGTAACAAGTGGGTAGAATATGGCGAAGAAAAAATGCGCTGGATGTTTGCACATAAATCTTTTCTAGATTACGACATCCCGGTAGCGCCTGCTTCTGATTATACACCAGGACCATATGAACCCATGATGGCAATTCAAAGCATGGTAACTAGAAAAGATTTCGATAATCGGGTATGGGGACCTAATCAACGTATCTCTGTTGATGACGCTTTGCGAATCTGTACTATGAACGGCGCATATGCTTCTTTCGAAGAAAGCATAAAAGGCAGTATCACCACGGGAAAACTCGCCGATTTTGTTATCCTAGCTGACGATCCACACGACGTTGACCCAGATGAAATTAAAAACATTGAAATTGTTCGAACCGTCGTTGGAGGGACTACGATGTATGGCGTCTAAATAATTGGCTTATACAAAGAATAATATTTCTTAAAAAAAGGTTTAATTTTTAATGGAATATCTTGCCGTTATTTTTTTTGCCATAAGCACATGTGTCACACCTGGCCCTAATAACATAATGATTATGACATCAGGGCTAAATTACGGAATAAAAAGAAGCTTACCGCACTTGTTCGGAATATATATCGGGTTCCCATTAATGATTTTGGTTGTGGGCTTGGGGGTATCGCAAATATTTGAAGATTATCCGATATTCCATCTAGTATTAAAACTTGGAGGAGCAAGCTACTTAACCTATTTAGCCCTGAAAATTGCTACGACACCGACTTCAAAAATTGGCGAAAGCAAAGGCAAGCCATTTTCATTTCTCCAAGCTGCTTTATTCCAATGGGTGAACCCCAAAGCATGGGTTTTAGCAATCGGCGCGACCATTACTTATACAATTTTGTCGGACTCATATACTCCACAAGTTATAAGTATAGCGCTGATCTTTATGATTTTCGGCTCACCTTGTACTTTCTTGTGGTTGTGGTTTGGAGTTTCATTGAAATCAATTCTGCGAAATCCTTCATACGTTCGAGCCTTTAATTACAGCATGGCTTTGCTATTGCTTGCTTCGCTGATTCCTGTTTTTATAGACCTCTATGATCAGCTACTAGTTTCTTAATAAAATTGCCAAATATTAAAAGTCTCTATATGAAAAATTTATACATATCAATTTTGATTTTACTTTGCGTATTGAGCAGCTGTATGCCAAAGGAAAACTCACTTGAATTAACTAAGATTCCAGGTATCAGCCCTAAAAATGTGGTTTTTATTTTAACCGATGACCACCGCTTTGACTTCATGGGTTTTACAGGAAAAGTACCTTGGCTTGAAACACCTAACCTTGACCGCTTAGCACTGGAAGGCGCTTACTTTCCAAACGCTTATGTTACCACTTCACTTTGTTCTCCATCCCGCGCCTCTATTTTAACCGGGCTTTACTCACACACACACACTGTCGTAGATAATGCTGCGCCAGATCCAGGCAATCTCACTTTCTTTCCTCAATATCTGAAGGAAGCAGGATATCAAACAGGATTCTTTGGAAAATGGCATATGGGAAATCATACCGATGCTCCTCAACCCGGGTTTGATCATTGGGAGAGCTTTCATGGACAGGGTGTCTATTATGGACCCACACTAAACATCAATGGCTCACAGACTACTTATAGTGAAGACACCTACATCTCTGACATACTAAGTGAACATGCGATTGAGTGGATGGACAACGTCGATAAAGAAAAACCTTTCTTTATGTATCTTTCGCACAAAGCGGTCCATAGTGAATTTACGCCGGCCATGCGTCATCTTGGAAACTATGAAGAAGAAACCGTTATTTATCCTCCCTCATACGATGGCCCTGCAATCTCAGAGAATAATACTGAATCCAAAAACTCGGATGAAAACCAGCGTCTCGGTCAAGACCATTATGGCGACGGTCGATTGCCAGATTGGGTGAAAGAGCAAAGGGAGTCTTGGCACGGTGTCGATTATATGTACCATGGCAGAATAAATTTTGAAGATTTCTTCCATCGCTATACCGAAACTCTTAAAGGAGTCGACGAAAGCGTGGGGCTGGTCTTGGATTACCTAGATCAAAATGACCTCTCAGAAGATACGCTAGTCATTTATATGGGGGATAACGGCTTTTCTTTCGGAGAGCATGGGCTCATTGATAAACGTCACTTCTACGAAGAATCAGCCAAGGTTCCATTGCTTGTTAGGTGGCCTTCCGCTTTAAGAGGAGGCGATCCAATTAATTCTCTTATTCAAAATATAGACATAGCTCCCACAATTTTAGAAGCTGCTGGACTTAAAGCTCCAGAAAATATGCAAGGGATGTCATTCGTGCCATTGCTAGCGCGTGGTGAAAATCCCTGGAGGGATCGAATATTTTATGAGTACTACTGGGAAATGGATTTTCCTCAGACTCCCACCATGTTTGGCGTAAGGACCGATCGATATAAATATATTCGTTACCATGGCGTCTGGGATACAAATGAATTTTATGATCTTGAGAATGATCCGAACGAAATGCAGAATTTAATTGAAGCACCGGAACACCAAGAGCGAATCAACCTTTTCGCTAATGATATTTATGACTGGCTGGAAGAAACCGGTGGCATGAATATACCGCTTAAGAAGATAGTGCGACCGAAATTTGGCGACCACAGGAATCAAAATATCCTTTGAGCATGAAAGATATAAAAGTACACTCTAGTAATTTCCAATTGGAATCGAATAAAAAAGTATGTTATCTCCCTATATCATGCTCCTCAAAAAATTTACTAATCTCTTCGTAGATTTCCTCCATTTGATCTGAACGAAAACCACCGTGCCCCCCACCTTCAATAGTTATTAATCGATTCGAAATACCAAATTTATCTAGCTCCTCGTGCAACCTTACACCATGCGAGTACGGCACAATTGAATCTTGGTCTCCATGTATAGACAAGATAGGCGGAAGATCTCCACTAACATAATTTATAGGTGATACTCTAGCCGCAATAGCAACTCGATTTGAGGAACTACCGATCCAAGCCTCGGTAAAATTCCCTGAAGTTCCCGGTCCATTGTTTAACAAATCTGAAACACTCGTAATTCCATACCAATTAATAATTGCTGCGACCTTTAAGGTCTCCATGTTAGTTGGTCCAGTTGCCCAAGTACTCCGCATTCTGTCACCCGGACACTGCCGTTCCATACCCACATCGCTAGATAACATGCCAGTAGTAAGCGCAAGGTGCCCCCCAGCTGAATTACCAGTAACTACAATATTATTCTTATCGAAACCATATTGCTCAGCATTACGGTAAACCCAACGTAAAGCACATCGGGTGTCTTCCACGGCAGCTGGCGCATGCGCAATATCTGCCAACCGATAGGCTACGTTCACAACTGTCCAGCCCATCTCTAGATAAGGTAAAAATGTTAATGAAGAACCTTCCTTACTCCCATTGGTCCACCCACCGCCATGAATATAAATAAGCGTTGGGTTTAAGCCTTCAAGGTTACGCGGTCTATACACATCCAATTTTAAATCAATTCCACCAGCTCTTTGATACACAATGTTAGGACTGATGAAATAATTACTTGCGACCCCAACAAAACTTCGGGTTTCGGTCTGCCCAAAAACTGAAGCCGGATTAAAATAAAGCGTCAAAAACAAAACAATACAGTTAAGAACCTTCTTTTTGTTCAATGCCGAAAAAAGAATTATTTGTGATCCCATGATTATTCCTATTTATTAATCATTGTTAAAAATATCTATAAAACTCTCTCTCTTTTTAAATCATTACGTCAGTTTTTTATTCTACACGCAACTATATTTAAGACCTTATTTAAAATATTTCTTCACACTTTAAACACAAATTTCTAGTAGAGCAAAAAATGTTATGCTAATAATTGTTAGGCGAAGTTCGGTCAAAAAATGAATACATCTGCTTGGGAAAGACTATGAATCAATTATTAAATTTAACAAGGTTTTACAGGCGTTTTCCTTTGATCTTGATTATTAATTTAATTTTTCTCAACATCGCGTGGTCACAAAACGATCAAGAATGGCAAGCCCTCCCAGATATGCCCGAAGGTAAATGGGAGCCTGGAGTGATTAATTTCGATAATAAGCTCTACCTGTTCGGCGGTTATAAAGACGACGTAGTATCAAGCAAACGCTCAGAATACTTCGATCCAACTGATATGAAGTGGACGCAAATTCAGGAGCTCCCGAGTGCCATAACCCATATGAACATGGTGTTAGATGGAGACAATGTCTGGTTTGCTGGCGGATTTAAAGATGGTTACAAAGGCCATGCTATAGCGGAAGTTTGGAACTATGACATTAGTTTGGATCGATATACAGCCGCGCCCTTACTGCCAGAACCCAGAGCCGGTGGCGGACTGGCTTTGGTTGGGAGAGAGCTTCATTATTTTGGCGGACTGGAGATGGACCGAGACACTGATTCTCCAGATCACTGGGTTTTAAACTTGGATGATTGGAAAAACAAAACTGCGCAATGGAAAAATTCAACTCCAATGCCAACCCCGCGCAATCAATTTTCTACCATCGTCTTTCAAGGGAAAATATATGCCATTGGCGGTCAGTTTAATCACGACAGTCAACAACTTGACCAACCAAGAGTAGATATTTTCGACCCCAACGATAATGCCTGGAGCGTTGGCCCTGAATTACCCAAAGGCCACTCCCATGCTGAAGGAGCCACCTTCGTCCATGCCAATAAAATCTGGATGATTGGCGGGCACACAACACCTGCCGGTGGAAGCAAGTCTCAAGACTCGGATATCTTGACTCTTGCTCCTGGTGGACAATGGCAAAAATTAGGAGAGCTACCTATCCCTCTATCTTCCCCGGCAGCAGGCATAATTAATGAAACGCTTTATGTGGCTGGCGGAGCTTCAGGAGGAAGCACTGTGCAATCAAAAATGTGGATGTGGCACACACCCTGACTCTCATGGCCCACTTAATCCCGTAACGGATTGTATCTATTTAAATATTGCAGTATTAACACGCCTAGGGTACTGTCTTTTGGCCAAACAAAAAAATAAATGTGTGTTTGATTCCCACACTAAGCACCTGAATATATTAACTTTATTAAAAAGTGCATTTGGATCCGACATGAAACCAATCTGTAAGAATTGGAAAAATTTAGGCCTGACTCTCTCTGTCGCAGCTTTAACCTTTTTTAGCTCATCATTCCCAGGGAAAAGCGGCTCCCGCAATGTTAGCGCGCAAGCTCCCTTTTCCGCAGATGACATGAAGCAAGTTACCAATCAATACTGTTTAGCGTGTCATAATGATGTTTTAGCCACTTCCGGGCTATCGCTTCAAAATGTTGATTTTTCCAATATTAATACCCACGCGGAAACTCTTGAAAAGGTTGTTAAGAAACTCCGCGCGCACATGATGCCCCCAACTGGTATGCCGCGACCAGATTTCGAAACCTACGGAATCATGACTGAGTGGCTGGAATCTGAATTAGATGAAAATTGGATAAAAAATCCTAACCCAGGGCGAGTAACACCGCTCCATCGAATGAATCGCTATGAATACAATAATGCGATTAACGAATTGTTAGGCATTAAAGCCGATGTTATGGAATTACTCCCAGGAGATCCCACCGCAGATGGTAGCTTCGACAATATTGCCTCAGCGTTGCCCTTCACTACTGCTCATATGGAGCGTTATATGTCTGTTGCTCGGCAAGTGACTCGCTTAGCAACTGGTCTGCCACCGCTAGTCCCAAGCGTATCTACTTATGAAATACCACTTTATATGAGCCAAGACTGGCGACAAACAGAAGATATGCCATTTGGAACACGTGGTGGTATTTCGGTGAGCCACAATTTTCCTATCGATGGCGACTACACTATTAAAATCGAATTGGAAACAAACTATCAGGATTACGTAAAAGGTCTCGGTTGGCCCCAAATCTTAGATGTGCGCTTGGATGGAAAGCTCCTTGAACGATTTACAATTGGTGGCGATGCTCCTGGCACACCCACCCCGCTGAGTTTTAGCGGCACTGGGGAGCCGGGCAGTATAGACTGGGAACAATACATGCTCTACGAAGCAACCGATGGAATTGAGGTCACTATCCCAGTAACCGCAGGTCCTCACTCAATAACTGCATCCTATATTAGACAGCAGTTTATAGAAGAAGAGATCCCACAACCGCGTCAAGGAGGTAGGCTACCCGCAAATAGCGAGGCCTATCTAGCCTACCAAAAAGTGCATGCGATCGAGATTGGCGGACCATATGACAGCATAAGAAAGCTTGGTGAATCCCCAAGTCAGCAATTAATCTTTTCATGTTATCCGGAACAATTATCGGAAGAAGCTGCATGCGCAGAACAGATTCTTAACCGTATCGCTCGCAAAGCTTACCGACGAGCGATAACAGAAAACGATACAAGCTTACTTCTCAGTTTTTTTAATCGCGGTAGAGAACAAGGTGGATCGTTTGGAGAAGGCATTCAATTCGCACTAGAATTTATTCTTAGCGATCCTGATTTCCTTATTCGAAGCTATCAGGCTCCCACGACTGTGGCAGCAGGTGAAATATTTAGTCTAACTGAATTAGAGCTAGCAACACGCTTATCATTCTTTCTATGGTCAAGCGCGCCAGACGAGGAACTCTTAACATTAGCGGAAAATGGAAGCCTATCTGAACCTCGAATTTATGAGCAACAAGTACGTCGTATGCTGACAGACGAAAAAGGAATAAAAACCCTGGTCGAAGATTTTGCCGCACAATGGTTAAACTTAAGACGTCTAGAAGAAGTTAATATTAATACCGTTCTGTTTCCACAATATGATGTTAGCCTCATGGAAGCTTTCGAAAAAGAAACAGAAATGTTTGTTGGCGAAACCATCAAAGAAGATTCGAGTGTAATTGAACTATTAAATGCTGATTACACATTTGTAAATGAAAGATTAGCGCGACACTACGGACTAGAAGAGGTATACGGTAGTCGTTTTCGAAGAGCGGACCTGCCTGACACAAAAAAACGCGGTGGATTATTAGGCCTAGGCGCTCTGTTAACAGTCACCTCATATCCAGGGCGAACATCCCCAGTACTGAGAGGTAAGTGGTTGTTGGACAATTTGCTAGGAACACCGCCCCCTCCACCTCCTCCTAATGTTCCAATATTGCCAGAATCAGAAGCCGGACAAATCCCAGCTTCAATCCGCGAGCGCTTAGCTCAGCATCGAGAGGATCCCATTTGCGCCTCGTGTCACGTTGTAATCGACCCCTTAGGTTTCGCTCTAGAGAATTTCGATGTCATTGGTAGGTGGCGGGATTTTGATGAAGTTGGCAACCCTGTCGACCCAAAAGGCAGTTATCCTGGCGGCGTCGAATTTACTGGATTTAATGACTTAAGGGAATGGATGTTAAATAGACCTGACCAGTTCGCTCATACCCTAACGGAAAAGCTCATGACCTATGCTCTAGGCAGAAGAATTGAATATTATGACCAACCCATAATCAGACGCATTGTCAGTGATGCCGCCGAAAATGATTATCGCTGGTCATCAATTGTGCTGGGGATCGTAAATAGTCCAGCTTTTAAATCCAGTATGGCGCCATCTAATATAGCCGATAACAATAGGAAAATAGGAACCCTGGCAATATCTAATTAGATGAATCGCATTATAAAACACTGATTTTTGGAATGTTTCCGTGTAATATCTAAGAGGTAATACCCACTAAGAGGTAGCAAAAATGAAGGCGAAGCAAAAGACCACCGTAAAAAGTGCAAATATTCATTCGGGCAAATCATTATCCCGGAGGGCAGTGCTAAAAGGTGCCGGTGCCGCGCTTGCTCTACCGATGTTAGACGCAATGACCCCAGCATTTGCTGCTACCCCTAAACCCATACATCGCTTCCAGACAGTCTATATCCCGAACGGTATGGCCATGGAGTATTGGAGCCCTGCATCAATTGGTGATTACGAACTAACTCCCATACTTAAACCCCTAGCTAAATATAAGAACAGAATGCGAGTTCTGTCTGGATTAAAAGCAAATTGGAATATCGCTCATGCAGGTGCTGGCGGATCTTTCCTTACGGGAATAACGCAAGGAGGCAAAACTGAAGTTGAAATTCTTGCCGACGTTTCCATTGATCAGATTCTCGCTAATGAACTCGGTAAACAAACGCAGCTATCTTCTTTAGAGTTATCTATGGATGCTCCTGCTTTAGCTGGCGCTTGCACTGTTAACTTAAGCTGTGTTTATACGCATACACTATCTTGGCGCGGAAAAACACAACCCCTTCCTACCGAACACAATCCGCGCGCACTTTTTGAGCGTTTGTTTGGTGATAGCGGAACCACTGCGAAAGAGGTGAGAGAAGTTCGCCTAAGGCAGCAAACAAGTATTTTAGATGCAGTACTCGAAAAATTATCAGGACTTGAAAATCAGCTCGGTTATGAAGACAGACACTTAGTAAATAGTTACACCGAATCTGTTCGAAATATAGAAAGACGAATTCAAAAGGCTGAAGAGCAAATAGACATGGACTTACCTGAGCTAGATCAACCTGCCGGTGTCCCGCCCGTTTTCGAAGAACACATGGAAATAATGCAAGACCTCCAGGTGTTAGCATTACAAACTGACTTGACACGCGTAATCACATTTATGATGAGCAAGGAACAAAGCCCTAGGCCTTACCCACAAATTGGGGTTCCTGATGCTCACCACCCATTATCTCATCATAATAACAACCCAGTATTGGTTGAGCGCATGTCTAAGATAAATACCTACCACACTACTTTATTTGCCAAGTACCTCGACAAACTTTCTGCGATTCAAGAGGGCGGCAACTCGCTGCTAGACAACATGACTATCGTTTATGGTGGCGGCCTTTCTAACAGCACAATTCACTCAGGCGTTAATTTACCTATCTTATTGGCTGGTGGTGGCGCCGGATGGTTGAGTGGCGGAAATCATGTTCATTATGAAAACGAACCAACTATGGCTGATCTCCACCTTAGTTTGATGGAGAAGTTTGGTGTTTCGGTAGAGAAGATGGGTGGTAGTACAGGCCCAATTTCGCTTTAGAATTCCTAGAAAGAATATTTACTCCTTATGATTTTTTATTCGCGAATAATCCACTTTCTTCTCCTAACCTTTTTATCAAGCCAAGTATGTGGTCAAAACCTTCCGGTATTAATTGATCTTGCAAAACAACAAAAATGGGAGGAGCTGTCATCTTTATTACGAGATGGACTAAATCCAAATGTGATATACGGCGATGGAACTACCGCATTGCATTGGGCCAGTTACCACGATAACAAAAATGCTGCAGATGTCCTTCTGTCCGTTGGGGCAGATGTGAATGCAACTACTGACCTCGGCGTCACTCCTTTATGGCTCGCCGCAGAAAATGGTAACGTGAACATTGTTACCACCCTGCTCTCCGCAGGTGCTGATCCAACCATCCAACTTCTTTCCGGCGAGTCCCCAGTAATGACTGCGGCTCAGGCTGGAAATGCTAGTGTAGTAAGAGCCTTACTTGAAGCTGGCGCCGACCCCAACGTCTCCGTAACTCGAGAACAGACGGCATTAATGTGGGCTGCGGATAGAGGATATTCTGACGTAGTCGGCGCGCTGCTCGAATATGGTGCAGATATTAATGCCCGATCGTTAGTCCGCGAACAATATGTTAAGTCAGAGAAAGAGCAAGATAGCCACCCGTCCTATAAATATTGGATCGAACAAGGGGGTAACACAGCACTAATGTTTGCCGCGCGTTCTGGAGATCTTCGCTCTGCTCAATTGCTCATTGATGCCGGGAGCGATGTGAATGGCCTTTCAGCGTTTGGTACAAGTCCCGCGATCATGGCAGTACATGGCGGTAATTCTCTGCTTTTAGATTATCTAATTAAAAATAATGCTAATTTCGAATCTAATGAGAGTGGTCATACGGCACTCCATGCAGCCGTGCTTAGAGGAAACCTCGATGCAGTTAACGTATTGATAAAGCACGGAGCCAATCTCGAGGCACTTCTAGAGAAACCAACACCAGTAAGGCGTCAATCGACAGACTACAATTTCCATGATGCACTTTTAGGCTCTACTCCATTGTGGCTAGCGGCACGATTCTCAGAACCGAAAATAATGGAGACCCTTATCAAAGCCGGTGCTAATCCACTTACGATTAACTATATGAACTATCCAGCTCAGCGCCGCGGTGAAAACTTCATCCGAGATGAAGGTGAGATAAACCTCTTAATGGCAGCTGTAGGTATGGGACATTGGCGACTTCGGGTTAGTTGGGGTAGTCCTGAACGAAGGACAGGTCAATTACAGGATAAAGAATCACTGATACTAGATTCGGTCTTGGTTGCATTGGCGGCGGGTACTGATATTAATGCAAAAGACGCAGAAGGACAGACAGCACTTGGTTTTTCAAAGCAGAGGGGCTATGACTCTGTTGTGAGTGTATTAGAAGTTTCAGGGGCTCTGGATTAAAAGAACTCCCGATAGCTAAGGTTATTTTTCGGATTTAAATTTTTAAGGCAGGTGGTGAGCATGTTTAAAAAGATATGCTTTGTATTTATAGTCTCAATCGCGGCTTCTTCCCCGATATTGTCACAAACTCCCGACACTGTTTTTCTTGAAGAACTAACGTGGACCGAAGTTCATTCTGCGATAGAAAGTGGTACGACGACCATAATTTTGCCTACTGCAGGAACAGAACAAAATGGCCCTCACATGGTCTTGGGAAAACACAAATATCGAATAAATGCAGGTGCCGAAAGAATCGCTCGCACGCTCGGAAACACGTTAGTTGCTCCTGCCATAACTTATGTGCCAGAAGGAGACATCGATCCCCCATCCGGACATATGCGTTTCGCTGGAACAATATCGATTCCAATCGAGACGTTCCAGTCAGTGCTAGAGCATGCAGCTCGGAGCCTTAAGCAACATGGGTTCACTGACATCCTTTTAATCGGAGACAGTGGTCCAAATCAAAGGCCTCAAGAATATATAGCAGAGCAATTATCGTCAGAATGGTTAGAAGATAATGTCAACGTCTTCCATATAGGAGACTGGTACAAAGTCGGAGTTTTTGATGAATATCTAGTTTCTCAGGGCGCTAGCTATGAACAAATTGGAAGTCATGCAGGCCTTCGAGATACTTCTTTACTGCTAGCGATAGCCCCAGAACATGTTCGCATTAACAAGATAAATCCAGGAAGAGGCCCTGATGTTGATGGTGTGTCAGGTAATCCTACTTTAGCGACCAAAGAATTGGGACAGGCGGGTTTCGATTTAATTTTTAATGCAGCAATGGAACAAATAAGAGAGCTAATGGAACGGGACTAGAACTATAGAATGATCGACGAGCTTAAATATTATTTCATCATCTGTGTTCTTTTCATGGGGTCCGTGCAGTCCTCAGAGTTAAATTGGGAGGTTGGATTAACTTCAAACCGAAATTTAATTACTGCAAAAGGCTCCGTCAATAACTCGAATGCGGAAACCATTCTTTATCTCGCGGGACTTGATGGTCCTTCACAAGCCACCTTAGCTCTTGATACTTTATTTGAAGAATATTCACTGAACTCTATGGAATCAGCTGCTAATATTATTGTAATTTCTAATGCGAATCCGGATAGAGAGTCTTTACAATTCCCGCCTTCTGGTCAGGCTTACTCTGAGAACACGGTATCGCATGTTTTATGGCGCTGGATTGGAACTCACGCACCTGGCTTAATTGTTCTCGAAGAGGGTGAAGATTTTGGCTTTATGGAAGCAGTTAGTAATTCAGGCATTGCGGGATTCGGTGTTATTCCAATAACAAGACTCTCACCAACTAATAGCACAATCGACTTCTTAAACTCAAACCCAAAGCTTGCACGCTCAGATGCACGAAGCGAACTAGATAGGCGGGTCGCGCGGACACCGCGCGGATTGGCAGAGCAGCTAGCGATTGTTTATGGCCAAAACTTTACCGCACCTGTTTATGTGCCTGGGATGAGTGTCATCGGAAGACTTCGCTTAGGATACGAAGATGTCGTCAGTGAATTGCTGGACCCATATATAAAAGATCAGGATTTCGAAATATCGAACGCATCTTTACTGGCTGGACAACTAGTTTTTGCCGAACACTACGAGAAGACGGGTAATAATGACTCCTTAAGACTCGTGTTGCGCGCTGCGGACTTGGCATTCGATAAAAATGGTGATCCTCTCCATGCCGCCCCCATGCATAATGAGATGAGTGATTCTTTCTTTATGGCAACACCACTTCTAGCAAAAGCTGGAAAGTTTACGAATGATAAAAAGTATTTTGACATGGCATCTCGTCATGTGACCTATATGAGAGATATGCTCTTGCGTAGTAATAATCTTTATCGCCATTCGCCGGAGGCTGACGTAGCGTGGAGCCGCGGTAATGGTTTTGCTGCCCTTGGGCTAGCACTGACTCTTAGCGATTTTCCGAAACAACACCCAGCTCGCGATTTGATACTGAGTTATTTGGCCGAACATCTCGAAGCACTATTGCCTCATCAGGATTACGATGGCATGTGGCATGAAGTTATAGACTACCCGGGGGCTTTTGCCGAGATAACGTCAACAGCTATGATCGGAATAGCAATAAAACGCGGCTTGGACAGCGGCTGGTTGCCGGAGGATACATACCGACCTGCAGTTGAAAGAGCCTGGAAAGCAGTAAAAATCCGCACAAGTTTTGATAGCGTTTTCATTAATGCCTGTACATCAACCGGAAAAATGCCTTCACTGGACGCTTATCTCGATCGCTTAGCGATATTTGACCGTGATGATCGTGCTGGTGGAATGGTAATGAATTTTGCAATCGAAATGGCAAACCTTTAGTTTAGAGTCTCAATAATTCCTTAAAAAAGTAAAATAGTATCAATAGGTAAAAAACTGACTATGAACAAGCATACTCGCAGAAACGTACTCAAGTCCGCCGCATTAATAGCTCCAGCACTAGCGGCCGGAAAAACTGTCCTTGCTCAGAACCAATTTACCCTCGATGGGTTAATGCACCCCTACAGTGAGGAATGGTTACCTGATGGAGTTCGTTCTCGCTTCGTCGATAATGTTAATGGATTGCGTATTCATGTTCTAGAGGCTGGCTATGAAACATCAAATAGGCCAGCGCTTTTGCTTCTGCACGGCTTTCCAGAACTCGCCTATAGCTGGCGTAATGTAATGAAACCATTGGCAGACGCCGGTTATCATGTTCTCGCTCCTGATGTTCGAGGATATGGTCGCACCACCGGATGGGATAGCCGCTACGATACAAATTTGACGCCATTTCGCACCTTAAATAAAGTTAGAGATGCGTTGGGGCTTGTTTACGCTTTTGGCTACGATTCAGTGGCTGCAGTTATCGGACATGACGCTGGTTCTCCCCTCGCTGCTTGGTGCGCCGTGACCCGGCCGGACGTCTTCCGTGCCGTTACTATGATGAGTGCGCCCTTCAGGGGGACGCCTACTCTACCTTCGGATTTCGCTAATGACACTAGGTCAGGGAATACGGATAGAACTCCAAATGTTTATGATGATCTGGCGGCGCTGCAAAGACCTCGCAAGCATTATCAACGCTATTATCAAACGCGCGATGTTAATGGAGATATGTGGCATGCAATGCAAGGTTTAAGTGATTTTATTAGGGCTTATTACCACCATAAGAGTGCGGATTGGGAAGAAAACAACCCTTATCGCTTGGCGGCCCGAACAGCAAGTGAGTGGGCCAAAATGCCAACGTACTACATAATGGACATGAATATGAATATGGCTGAGACGGTCGCTCAACATATGCCGAGCCCGAGAGAGGTATCTACAAACACCTGGCTCCCTCAAGAAGCATTAGCTGTGTACTCAGAAGAATATGGTAGGACTGGTTTTCAGGGAGGTTTGAACGGCTATCGAATGGGCGCAAGCGGAATAGGCAGGGCCGAGATAGAACTCTATGCTGGAAAAACGATAGATCAACCTTCGATGTTTATTAGTGGAGCAAGTGATTGGGGTACGTACCAAAGTCCAGGATCGTTCGAACGCATGCAACAAAGCGCTTGCACCGATATGCGAGCAGTTCATTTGGTTGAGGGTGCAGGCCATTGGGTGCAGCAAGAACAAGCTCAAGAAACCTCTAGACTGCTGCTGGAATTTCTAGACAGTCTTTCTTAAGGCAAAATCTCTAGAATCACAAAATAAACTCATGGCTTATTCATTTACGCTGCGTCTTCATTCGCCAATGGACTTATGCTCTATTGAAAGTCTATCTTGATAAGCAGAAGGAATTGCCTCTAAGACTTGCTGCCTGTTAATTCCTTTTAAATAAAAGTCAAACCATGCAGTGGCGTAATGGTCCATTATGTTATTCATTTCTACATTCGCCCAATTTTGATCCCTATAGTGACCAGCAGCTTCGATATTTTCTTCATTATCTAATTCTTCCGGCACGGGAATGGGCGCTCCGGCATTATGTCCAGCACCAATAAATGTTAGTAGAAAACGATCACTGTTGACCGCTCCATCAAAAATCGCCTTTGTACCGTTTTCGTAGCCAGCGACACTATCCTGGTCTCCAGCCAAATAAAAAGCCGGCACACTTATCCCTGCCAAATCATTAGACTCCCAGAAACCGGCATTCATACCCCAGGGTGCTACCGCGAAACCGGCCTTTATGCGGGGTTCTAGTGCACTCCGATAATCTGAATTAGAAGTCGCATGGAGCTTTAAAAGACGATTAGGAGGAGCTATAAATCCACCAACGCTTTGCTCACTAACCCCCCCACCCATATTATTTACTAAACCATATCCCCCC
>JAQWTK010000029.1 GCA_029242705.1 Gammaproteobacteria bacterium
AGCGCTCATTTCACCCCCATAGATTGCTTCTTCACTTCGCATGCATTCTTTGAAAAACGCATGACCAGTTTTACAACAAATCGCATGCCCTCCCAATTCTTCTGCTATTTTTTGAGTATTCCAGGTTAAACGTGGATCATATACAACTTTTGCTCCAGGATGGTTAATCAAAAAAGATTGTGCTAATAAACCTACGATATAATATCCTTCTACAAAACTACCAAACTCATCAAAGAAAAAAACAACGATCAAAATCCCCATCCCAAGCTATACCAAGATTAACCTGATGGGCCTTAACCGCATCAATTGTGGGTCGACGATTATGCTCTAAAAGAGGGTTTGGTACTCCGTTAGGGAAGTCACCGTTCGCATCATGATGGATTTTAATAAATTCGAAAGGTAAGTGTTTTTCCAGCCTATCAATTATCTGTCCCGCCGCTCCATTACCGGCATTACAAACAACTCGAAATGGCTTGAGAGATTTTATGTCAATACAGCCAAGAAGATGATTTACGTAGGCTTCCTTTATATCTGCTGCCGATAGTTTCCCTTTTTTTGTAATTTCTACAAATGAATTTTCTTCCGCAAAACGTTTGATATCATTTAAACCAGTATCGGCGCTAATAGGCTTTGATTCTTCACGAACAAATTTCATCCCATTGTAATTCTTAGGATTATGACTAGCTGTTACTACAATCCCTCCATCCGTTTGCAGGAATGAAGTAGCAAAATAGATTTCTTCTGTTCCACATAACCCTATATTAATAACATCAACACCAGAATCTTTTAATCCACAAATTAGCGCTTCAACCAGTTCTTTACTAGTTAGTCGGATATCATAGCCAACAACGACAATACTTGGGTCTAGAAACTTGGAATACGCACGCCCAATGCGATAAGCAATGTCATCATTAATTTGATCTGGTATTCGGCCCCTGACATCGTAGGCCGTAAAACAATCTAACGACGCCATTATTCCTGCATACCATATTTGATCCTAATAATACTGAGAAAGAATTTATTAAAAACGGAATAAAATCTCTTTCTGCAGAACTTATGACGCATCACCCTTCCTCCTTTAAATTGGAGCACTTAAAGTGTTTATAATTCACACTTCTAAAAGTTAACTAGAATCGGAAATTAGTTACTCAACCCGCCCATATTGATCATCAAATCTCTCAATATCATCTTCACCCAGATAATCTCCTATCTGAACTTCAATTATCTCTACCGGCTCTGCAAAAGGGTTGGCCAACCTATGCTTGCTTCCTAATGGAATAAAGATACTCTCATTTAATTCCAAAGTAGTTTCCTGATCACCACATGTGACTAACCCTTTACCTTTAACCACCGTCCAATGCTCTGACCTTCGTCTATGCACTTGCAATGATAACGACTCGCCCGCTCTGACGATTATATGCTTAACTTGATAGCCTTTCCTTTTAACTATTGATTCGTATGACCCCCAAGGCCGCAAAACTATTTTTGGGGCTTTAATCTCATTCCGATTTGCGTCTTCGAGTTTTTCTACAATCTGCTTAACATTTTGCACCGAGCTTCTATTTGAAACCAACACAGAGTCAGGCGTCTCAACAATCACAGCATCATCTATACCAACGACCGCTAGCAGTCGGGAATTAGATTGAACGTAACTATTCTTTACATTTTCCGTAATGACATCACCATCAAGAATGTTACCTGATTCATTCTTACGCTGAAAATCCCATAGCGCATCCCAAGAACCTAGATCACTCCAGCCCGCATCAAAAGGAATCATTGCAGCATGGGGGGTATTTTCCATAACAGCATAATCAATTGAGTCGCTTCTGCATTGCTCGAAATCAGCTTCCAGAATCTTTAAAAAATCACCTTCATTTTTTACCTGATCAAAAGCTTTGACACAGCTATCATGGATATCTGAAGCATAAGTTTTCAAATCTTCCAAGTAACGACGCGCCGAGAACATAAACATACCGCTATTCCAATAATAAGTGCTAGATTGAAGATAGGATTCAGCTGTTTCTTTATCAGGTTTTTCCACAAAATTTAAAACCTTGTAACCGCAACCAGAATCAATTTTATCTCCAATCTCTATATAGCCATATCCTGTTTCCGCACTAGATGGTGGTACTCCAAAAGTAACGAGATGGTCTTGTAATGCAAGCTTCTCCCCTTCTCTCACCACTGAAGTAAACTCCTTTAAATCCTTTATATGATGGTCCGAGGGTAGCACCAATAATAGAGCATCTGGGTCACTTTGAATCGCCAGTAATGAGGCCATTGCCGTCGCTGGAGCAGTATTTCGAGCGAAAGGTTCTAGTAGAATCTTGCTATGATTTATATTCAAGCTCCTTAATTGCTCCGCAACTAGGAAGCGATGTTCTAAATTGCAGACTATCAACGGTTCAGAAGCCCCTGTTATGCTACCTGAACGAACAATAGTATTTTGAAATAAAGAGCCTTCGAGGCCGGGGAAGTCAATAAATTGCTTAGGCGACATTGTCCTAGATATTGGCCACAGTCGAGCCCCAATACCGCCTGCTATCACCACCGGGAGTAACATAGAATTTACCTACATAACCAAGCACTCATCTTAACAAAAAAACATTGCAATTCATAAAGATGATATACCTCAAGAACTCAATCTGTAATTTTGAAATAAATTTGTATCGATAAATAATCTTCGACACGATACCATTTAGGCCCTTTTAACCATTGGCAGACAGAGTAAAGCTGAAATGAAACAACAAAGGAATGATAGCTTCATTCCCCAAAACTCTTACGAACTTCCTGAGTTAGTGGATTGTGGGTATGGTAAATTGTTTGGGCCAAACAATGGAAAACTACCTGTCAAGAATATGCTCATGCTAGACCGAATAACCAGCATTACTAAAGAAGACGGCAATTTCCACCGGGGGCAAATCGTCGCAGAGTTGGATATAAGGCCTGATCTATGGTTCTTTGATTGCCACTTCCCCGGCGACCCAGTTATGCCGGGGTGCCTAGGTCTAGACGCTCTATGGCAGCTAGTCGGATTTTTCCTTTGCTGGAGTGGTTATCCCGGAAAAGGTCGTGCATTGGGGGCAAAAGAAGTAAAATTTACTGGGGAGGTAAAGCCAAACGCAAAGAAAGTCGTTTATGACCTCTCAATTAGTAGGATAATTGACCGCTCTCTAGTAGTAGGCATAGCCGATGGGACGGTCGCAGTGGATGGGAAAATGATTTACACCACTAAAGCTTTAAAAGTAGGGTTGTTCACTCAAGAGCAATCATTTTAAGTTGATTGAAAAAGGCAAAGTATGCGACGCGCAGTGATTACTGGCATTGGAATTGTCTCTTGCCTCGGAATTAATAAGAATGAGGTACTAGAGTCTCTCAAAATTGGACGCAGTGGAATTCGTCATAACGAGCTTTATGCTGAAATAGGTATGCGTAGCCAAGTCAGTGGATCCATTCAGATTGACTTGTCAGAATTAATTGACCGGAAAATCCTGCGCTTCATGGGCGAGGCTTCGGCTTACAGTTATCTTTCAATGAAGGAAGCTATTGAGGATGCGCAGCTTAGCGAAGAAAATGTGTCCAATTTACGCACTGGCCTCGTGGTAGGCTCTGGTGGAGGATCCCCGGAGGATCAACTAGAGTCCACTGATATATTTCGGGAAAAAGGTCTTCGGAGGGTGGGACCATACCGCGTCCCTCGAACTATGAGTAGCTCGGTTTCTGCGTGCTTAGCAACTCCATTCAAAATTAAAGGTGTCAATTACTCTATCTCTTCGGCATGCGCAACTAGCGCACATTGCATTGGCCATGCATCAGAACTTATCCAAATGGGAAAGCAAGATATTGTTTTTGCGGGCGGCGGCGAATCTGAGCATTGGTCAATGTCTCATATGTTTGATGCCATGGGAGCCCTATCTACCAACTACAATGATACGCCTGAAAAAGCATCTCGGGCATTTGATGCTCATCGCGATGGCTTCGTTATTTCAGGCGGTGGCGGCATGCTAATCGTTGAAGAACTTGAACATGCACTTAAAAGAAATGCAAAAATCTATGCTGAAATTAAAGGATACGGGGCAACATCTGATGGACACGATATGGTATCACCCTCTGGTGAAGGCGGAGCTCGTGCAATGCAAATGGCTGTTGAGAATCTTACTGGTCCGGTAGACTATATAAATGCCCATGGTACTAGCACTCCAGCAGGTGATATTTCTGAACTCCAAGCCATTCGAAATGTTTTCGGGGATACCATTCCCATTATTAACTCTACCAAATCATTAAGCGGGCATTCACTTGGGGCGGCAGGGGCGCAGGAAGCTATTTATAGCCTTTTAATGATGGAAAATAATTTTATTGCAGCATCCGCGAACATTGAAAATCTTGACGATGGAGCAGAAGGAATGCCTATAGCAATAGAGCGTCAAGACAACGTTCAACTAAATCGGGTTATGTCGAATAGCTTCGGATTCGGCGGTACAAATGCTAGCCTAGTTTTTGATCGACATTAATTTAAATTTCCTAAGTCTAATTCTTGAAAACTAAAGTAATAACTCAATCCAGGTTCAAATTAATATGGGCTATATAACAAAAATATTAATTCTATTGATTGTCTTCAGTTTATCAAAACTAGGATTGACTCAAGTGGACCGACCCAAACTCAATTCCTTTATAAATCAGAATCAAATTCAACCCGAACCTTTATCAATCGAAGAAGCATTTCCCTACTTCGTCAGTGAGCTAAGTCCCGGCAAATACGAAGTGATGTGGAATTTGGCTCCTGGTCATTATTTGTATCGACATGCATTCAAGTTTACCCTTCTGCAAACAAAAGAAAGCGAGGAGGAGCCTGTTGATTTTGTTTTACCTGATGGCTTAAAAAAGACAGACCAATTCTTCGGCCAAATTGAAGCATACTATGAAAAAATTACGGTTGATCTATCCCTACAAACCGTTCCTGGACCCGAAGCTAAGATTATAATTCAATATCAAGGTTGTGCGGACTGGGGTTTTTGTTACCCGCCACAAAGGGGATTGTTTGAATTGCACCCTTGATCAAACTTACTAAAACTACCTCGAAATTACGATATCTACGCATAAAATAAGTGTATAAGATGGCATTTTCTGAGAAAATGTAGGGAAATAATTGTGGATAAGCTTGGTTAGGCGTTTGAAGCTGCAATCATCCTCCCAGGATCTGAAAAATGGCAAAAATTTTGGCCTTGCATGGGCCGAATCTAAATCTATTAGGTGAACGCGAGCCTCATATTTACGGCTCAGACGCATTAGATGACATAAATCAGAGGTGCCAGGCTCTTTGTATAAGTAATGGCCATGAATTTAATGCTCTACAAAGTAATGCAGAAGCTGACTTCATCGATAGGATACATGAAGCACGAATTGACGGTACAAATTTTATGATCGTCAACTTCGGTGGTTTCACTCATACCAGTATCGCTATCAGGGATGCGATACTTGCAGCTGAAATTCCATTTATTGAAGTACATCTTTCAAATTTGTATGCTCGAGAAGATTACCGCCACCATTCATTTTTTAGCGATATCGCAATTGGAAGCATTATTGGTTTGGGCTCACAAGGGTATGACCTAGCGTTACAAGCGGCTTTTATGCGATTAAAGTAGCAATCCAACCGCAAAACAAATAAAAAGAAACTATGTGAAGTTAACTCGTTAATTTGAAAATTACTGAGAGAAAAAAGTGGATATAAGAAAGGTTAAAAAACTAATCGAATTGCTTGAATCTTCTGATGTGGCAGAAATTGAAATAAAAGAGGGAGACGAATCAGTCCGAATAAGTAGAGCGTCTAATGCGGCACCTGTTATGCTTCAGAGTCAAACTACTATCGCAGAGGAAATCCCAAAAGCGATTGAGGCTCCAACAAATTTAGCTGCGGACAACAGCATTAATTCTCCTATGGTGGGCACCTTCTACCGAGCGCCTTCACCAACCTCACCTCCTTTTGTTGAAATCGGTTCTCACGTCAATTTAGGAGACGTTGTATGTATTGTCGAAGCCATGAAAATGATGAATCAGATTGAGGCCGATCAATCCGGTACAATTAAAGCTATTCTAGTTAACGATGGAGAGCCCGTAGAATTCGACCAACCGCTAATAACAATCGTTTAATAAAACCCCTCACCAAGCAAGGTTCATTCTATGTTAGAAAAAGTTCTGATTGCTAATAGAGGCGAAATTGCACTGCGTGTTTTACGAGCCTGCAAAGAGCTGGAGATAAAGACAGTAGCGGTTCACTCAAGTGCCGATGAAAATCTGATGCACGTTAGACTCGCTGACGAGTCTGTTTGCATAGGGCCTGCCAATCCAACTCAAAGCTATCTTAATGCACCGGCGATTATAAGCGCCATGGAAGTAACTAACTCAACTGCCGTTCATCCAGGATACGGCTTCCTATCTGAAAATGCTGACTTCGCAGAACAGATAGAAAAAAGTGGATTTACATTTATAGGTCCGTCAGCGGAAACAATTCGTTTTATGGGCGACAAAGTTTCGGCTATTGAACTAATGCGAAAAGCGGGTGTACCAACTGTGCCCGGATCTAATGGCCCTCTAAATGATGATGAGAATCGCACTCTAACCCTCGCAAACGACATTGGATATCCAGTAATTATAAAAGCGGCGGCTGGTGGGGGTGGTCGCGGAATGCGAGTGGTTTTTAATGAAGACGAGCTATTAAAAACGATACAAGTAACCCAGTCCGAAGCAACTTCCTTCTTTGGCAATGGCACTGTTTACTTGGAAAAATTTCTAGAGAATCCTCGGCATGTGGAAATTCAAGTAATAGGTGACGGTCAAGGAAATGCTATACATCTTGGCGACCGAGATTGTTCTCTTCAACGAAGACATCAAAAAGTTCTGGAAGAAGCGCCGGCTCCCAATATTTCTGACGAAATACGAAATGAAGTAGCACGCACCTGTGTTCAGGCCTGCAAAGAAATGAATTATCGTGGAGCTGGAACACTAGAATTCCTTTACCAAGATGACCGCTTTTACTTCATCGAAATGAACACTCGAGTTCAAGTCGAACACCCAGTCACTGAAATGATTACAGATTTCGACATTGTTAAAGAACAATTAAGAATAGCTAATGGAGAACCTTTATCTACTCAACAGGAAAAGCTTAAATTCCAAGGTCACGCTTTTGAATGCCGAATTAATGCTGAAAACCCAACTACTTTTTTACCCTGTCCTGGAAAAGTGAATCTATTTCATGCACCAGGTGGACCTGGAATAAGAGTCGATTCTCATCTATATAGCGGATATACCGTACCTCCACACTACGATTCACTTATAGCCAAACTAATAAGTTATGGCAAATCTCGAGACCAAGCGCTTAAGCGCATGCGAATCGCTCTTGATGAAATTTTAATTGATGGCATAGATACTAATATTAATCTGCAAAAAGAATTAGTACGAGATGTTAATTTTCAAGAAGGCGGCGTCAATATCCACTATTTGGAAAAAAAGCTTAGCTGATAGACCAACCTAAAATGTGGCAACAACTAAAAATTCAGGTTGAATCTGAACATGCTGTAAAGTTAGAGGAAAAATTGCTCGAAGCAGGGGCAATATCTATTAGTTTTTTAGATGCAAAAGATCAACCTATCTTTGCAGAAGAGCTCGGCAGCATTTTTTTATGGCAACAAACTTATATACTTGCCTTATTTGATCATTCGACAAACCTAGATTCTTTGATTAGTGAATTAAACAAGGATCTTTCGATTACAAACTCTAACAAATTAGATATTGTAGAAATACAAGATCAAAATTGGCAAGAAAAATGGAAGAAAGATTTTAAGCCCGTTAATTTTGGGAAAAATCTCTGGATTTGTCCTAGTTGGGAACCTCCCCCAGACCCATCAGCCACTAATATCATTTTAGATCCCGGATTAGCCTTTGGGAGCGGCAACCATATAACTACATCTCTTTGCCTTAAATGGTTAGCCCAATTTTTAGTCGAAGGTAGTAAAGTAGTCGATTATGGATGCGGGTCCGGAGTTCTATCGATAGCATCTGCAATGTTAGGAGCCTCAAAAATTTATGCCGTAGATAACGACCCACAAGCTATAACAGCAACAATCGACAATAGCTTAAAAAACCGATTGGATAAGGACACGATAACGACGTATTTACCAGAAGCATTACCTGAAATTAAAGCAGATATCCTGCTTGCAAACATTTTAGCAAAACCCTTGATAGATTTAGCTGAACATTTTTCCGGGAAATTAAGACCTGGAGGACATATTGTCCTTTCCGGAATTTTACGAGATCAAACTACACTTATCTGCGATCACTACGAAAAATGGTTCAGTATTGAAAACTCGATTATCGAACAAGACTGGGCTTTACTAACTGGCACACGCAAAGCGTGATCTAAAGCTCACCATCCCTTACAATGACCATAAAGATTTTGACCTAAAAACAGGTACGCGTGAATGGCGCTGCACATAGTAGAGTGTCCTAGATGCAAATCAACATTTAACACTAGCGCTGCTTCACTTGAATCAGCTGATGAGAAATTTCGCTGTGGAGCTTGCCTCAGTGTATTTGAGCCTAAGAAAAACCTCGTTGAATCAGATCTCGATTTAAGCAATATCGAAAAAGAATCTGTATTTTTAAGCAATAATCTAAGAAATTACCCTGGTGCTTCGAGCTTTTTAACTAAAGAATCCCTAGAGAATCAGGAGATATTGGAAGAGCAAAAAGATATAAAATCTGCAGATGTTAAGAATACACTTAATATTAACTATTCTAACCAGACCCATCGGCAAGTAAAAACCCAAAAAACCCTCAAAGACAGCATTAGAAATACCGTAAGGAATATTGGAGTTAGGATTTTAGGGGACAAAAAATTCTTAGGAAAAAAATCCATTTATCTCTTATTTTTTAGCATCATTATTTTCAGTGGATTAATAACTCAATATTTTTGGCATAACAGAAGCCTTTACTCTCAAGATGATCGAATTAGACCATTCCTTGAATATGTCTGCGGATATTTCAATTGCAACCTGCCCATCTATTCAAATATCTCTTCGATAAAGGGTGAAAGCTCCAGTGTTCGAAGCCACCCAACCATAGGAAATAGCTTGATCGTAAGTATTGAAATTATAAATACGAGTCCATACCCGCAAGCGTTTCCAGTTCTAATTCTGAGCTTCAATTCTATAACCAATAAATTATTGTCAAATAGAGAATATGTTCCGGTAGAATACCTTGATTCAACTTTCTATAAAGCAGCTTTGATGCCAGTTATGTCTCCAATACAGATTAGTATAGAAATACGAGATCCGGGACCAGAAGCTACGAATTATAGCTTAGCTTTAAGGCATCCTTAATTATTGAATCTATCCGTATTACTAACAAGTCAAACCAATAACATTTTTACTACGCTTTCTTCCAACCCTTTAATTATTCTAATTACATAGTTAAGATAGTAATTAATTTTCCAAAGCTCCAGCTAACAAAAGAAATAATGCAAAAAATTGGACCTTATCAATTAAAGAACTACCTTTTTCTAGCACCCATGGTAGGCATCAGTGACAAACCTTTTCGTGAAATTTGCGAGCAAAATGGTGCTGGGCTCACAATTTCTGAAATGCTCACTTGTAATTCAGAGCTTTGGAGTAGTAAGAGAAACCACTTAAAAAAAGCACGACCATCGATAAAGGGCCCCCAAGTTGTGCAAATAGCCGGCTCTGAGCCCAAAATGCTAAGTAAAGCTGCGCAATTGAATGAACAATCAGGTGCAGATGCAATCGATATAAATATGGGCTGCCCGGCTAAAAAAGTGTTAAAAAAAGCAGCGGGTTCTGCTCTTCTTAGAGATTTAAAGCTTGTAGAATCAATTTTAAGATCCGTTGTAAAAAGCGTATCCATTCCAGTTACGTTAAAAATAAGAACCGGCTGGAGTCCCGAAAAAAGAAACGGCGTCGAAGTCGCAAAACTAGCGCAAGATTGCGGCATTCGCCTATTAACGGTTCATGGAAGAACAAAAGAATGTCGATTTAAAGGCCAAGCAGAATATGACACGATTGCTCAGATAAAACAGAGTACGGAAATCCCAGTCATTGCCAATGGTGACATAAATTCACCACAAAAGGGAAAAGAAGTATTAGACCATACTAAAGCAGATGGCTTAATGATTGGACGTGCGGCGTTAGGTAACCCCTGGGTTTTTGATAAAACTTATCACTATCTCGTTACCGGACTACTCAAACCCGAGCCCAGCATTCTTATGAAAAAAAAAATAATTGAGTCTCACTTAAAAAAAATACATAGTTTCTATGGAGAAACTAAGGGTGTGTGGTACGCTCGTAAACATATTATTGGATACCTAAAAGATATGCCAAACTCCAGAAAATTTTTAAAAATTTTTAATCAGCAAGAAGAAAAGTCGGCTCAGCTCGACCTTCTAAGACTGTATTTAGAGAATTTGGCCGAAAATGACGGGGCAATGGCTGCATGAGCAAATTGGAAGAATCGTCTGTAATTACTAATTTTCAAATTCCAGAGCGAATTGAATCTTTTTCACAAGAAGAACGCACACTGAGATCTGAGGTAGAAAAAGCACTTCATAGATATTTTCAGTATGTAGATGATGAACCAGTAACTGACCTACATCAAATGGTAATGTCGGAGGTGGAAGGCCCACTTCTAGAGACGATAATGCAACGCACTGGTAATAATCAGAGTAAGGCTTCTATCATGCTTGGGTTAAACCGTGGTACTCTTCGAACTAAGTTAAAGCATTACGGTTTGTTATAACTACTTAGCATTAAAGATAGAGCATTATTTTTTAAAACCCATACCTAGAAATAATAAGATTGACGAATCAGAGCCTATGACTTCAGATATTTCTGACGCCATCCGTCGAGCATTGATTAGTGTTTCCGATAAAAATGGCATAGTACCTTTTGCAAAATCGCTTCATAGCCTGAAGATAGAAATTATATCGACGGGTGGCACCTACGCCTTGCTCACTGCTGAGGGTATTCCGGCTATTGAAATTTCTGATTATACTGATTTCCCGGAAATAATGGATGGCAGGGTAAAAACACTTCACCCTAAAGTACATGGCGGCATTCTGTCCCGACGTGAAGAAGACATGTCTGTCATGTCTGAACATGACATTCAGTCGATCGACTTAGTAGTCGTAAACCTCTATCCTTTTGAAAATACTATAAAAAATCCAGATTGCGAGCTAGCTACCGCGATAGAAAATATTGATATTGGGGGTCCGACAATGTTGCGAGCTGCCGCCAAAAACAATAAATATGTTGCGACGGTGGTTGACCCATCTGATTATGAATCGATTGTCAATTTACTAACTACTAAAGACGGCCGCCTTAACCAGACAAAACGCTTCGAGCTGGCAGTTAAAGCTTTCCAACATACTGCGAGTTACGACGCCGCCATAGCGAACTATCTTGGAAATCAACTCAATGAAGGTTCTGAGCTTCCCCAAACAATAAATATGCAATTTAAAAAACGTCAGGAAATGAGATATGGAGAAAACCCTCACCAAAAGGCATCATTTTTTGTCGAAAAAGACGTTAAAGAGGCGAGCATAAGCACCGCAAAGCAACTTCAAGGTAAAGAACTCTCCTTTAACAATATTGCGGACACTGACACCGCTCTAGAATGTGTGAAATCATTCGACGCACCAGCCTGTGTAATTGTAAAACATGCTAACCACTGCGGAGTTGCGATAGCAGACAATCCTTTAACAGCTTATGAATTGGCTTTTCAAACAGATCCAACATCAGCTTTCGGAGGAATTATAGCCTTAAATAGAGAACTAGATGCTAAGACCGCCAAAAAAATAACAGAACAGCAATTTACGGAAGTGATCATTACTCCTTCGATTTCAAAAGAAGCGCTAGCGATAACTAGCAGGAAGAAAAATGTAAGGGTGTTAACATGCGGTCCTTTACAACAACAAAGAATTGATGAATTGGACTATAAACGCGTCAATGGTGGATTACTGGTTCAAGAAAAAGATATTCACTCAATTACAATTGAAGACCTAAAAATCGTTAGCGATCGAGATCCCTCTCAAAAAGAAATACGTGACCTCTTATTCGCGTGGCGAGTTGCGCAGTATGTCAAATCAAACGCGATTGTTTATTGTAAAAATAATCAAACAATTGGTATCGGCGCGGGTCAAATGAGCCGAGTTTATAGCGCAAAAATTGCTGGAATAAAGGCATCGGATGAAAACTTGGAAGTAAAAGGCTCGGTAATGGCATCAGATGCTTTCTTCCCATTTCGCGACGGTATCGATGCAGCCTCCGCCGCCGGTATTACTGCAGTTATTCAACCAGGCGGATCTATGCGTGATAAAGAAGTAATCTCTGCAGCAAATGAAACTGAAATGGCGATGGTATTTACGGGCATTAGACACTTTAGACATTGATATAAAACTTCAAGATCGAATCTCAATATATTGTTTACAACAACTTAAAAAATAAAAAGCTGATCATATGAAAGTATTAGTTATAGGTTCAGGAGGTAGAGAGCATTCCTTAGCTTGGAAATGTGCTCAATCTCCAGAAATTGAAATTGTTTTTGTAGCGCCAGGCAATGCCGGAACAGCCGGCGAAGAAAAAATTGAAAATGTTGATATCGGTGTTATGGATTTTTCCGAACTAGCGAAATTCGCTCAGAAAGAAAATGTTTCTCTAACTATAGTAGGGCCGGAGGCTCCGTTAGTAGAAGGTATTGTAGATTTTTTCAATGATAGGAAACTTCCTTGTTTTGGTCCAACCGCAAAAGCCGCTCAACTTGAGGGATCCAAAGCCTTCACTAAGGATTTTTGTAGTAAACATCGAATTCCTACTGCTCCCTACCAAACATTTGCTGCCGTTGCACCAGCAACTAATTTTATAAGAGAAAATGGTGCACCAATAGTAATTAAGGCTGATGGTTTAGCAGCAGGAAAAGGTGTAATAGTTGCTTTTTCTGAACAAGAAGCTATTTCTACTGTGGAAGAGATGCTCTCGGGTAATTCTTTTGGTGAAGCTGGACACAGAGTAGTCATCGAGAAATTCCTCGAAGGTGAAGAAGCAACCTTCATAGCAATGGTCGATGGTAAGAACGTGATTCCGATGGCTACGTCCCAGGACCACAAAGCCAGAGACGATGGTGACAAAGGGCCTAATACAGGAGGGATGGGTGCCTATTCTCCCGCACCGGTCGTAACTGACGCGATATACGAACGTATTATGAAAGAAGTAGTCCTCCCAACAGTTACTGGTATGGCTTCGGATGGTAATGAATATACAGGCTTCCTTTACGCTGGACTTATGATTTCTTCAGAAGGAAGCATAAGCGTAATTGAATTTAATTGCCGCTTCGGTGACCCGGAAGCACAACCCGTAATGCTGCGCCTAAAATCCGAACTTCCAAACCTTTGTCTTATGGCTTTGGATGGAAAGCTCGATGCCGTAAAAATTGAGTGGGATAATCGCTCCTCAGTAGGCGTTGTTTTAGCTTCTGCAGGATATCCAGGTAACTACAAAAAAGGTGACTTAATTTCGGGCCTTGACGCAGATACGAGTGATAATCAGAAATTATTTCATGCCGGGACGATAGAACAAAACGGAGAAATCGTAACTAATGGCGGCAGGGTTCTTTGTGCCACGGCACTCGGCGATACAATAAGCGAAGCACAGTCGAGAGCTTATAAACTAGTTAATGGAGTAAACTGGGAAAACATGTACTTTCGTAAAGATATTGCTTATAGAGCTATAGCGAGAGAAAATAATTGAATGTCGGATAAGCTAAATCATACTCTCTTAGATAAGTGCCTTGTTCAATTAGACCAGGCATTAAGAGCTTGTGTGCCGGGAGCCAGTCAACCTCAGCGAAGCTCACCCGGACAATCACAAACCGAAAATGAACTATCTAATACTGAAAAAAAGTTAATCTCTGGTTTGATGCGTATTAATCATACTGGAGAAGTTTGTGCGCAAGCGCTCTATGCCGGACAAGCGGCTACTGCAAAACTTGCTGAAGTAAGAGATTCAATGCATGAAGCAGCGAAAGAGGAAACAGATCATTTAGCTTGGTGTGATGAAAGATTAGAACAGATGGAAAGTCGGCCAAGTTTTTTGAATCCCATTTGGTATGGTCTGTCTTTTGGAATGGGAGCGATCGCCGGTCTAGCCGGAGATAAATGGAGCTTGGGTTTTGTAGCTGAGACAGAGAAACAAGTATGTGAACACCTCGAAGAGCATCTGAAAAAGCTTCCGATACAAGACAAAAAAAGTAGAGCTATCCTCAAACAAATGATTCATGATGAAAAGCAGCACGGGGAACAAGCGCAGGCTGCTGGAGGTGCCGAGCTGCCCCATATTGCAAAGGAAGCGATGGTATTACTGGCAAAAGTCATGAAAAAAACGACATACCATATTTAAATCCATTATGAAGTTAAGTGTTAACCGACAAACTCTCTCGCATTTTCGTTCCCTGATTTTAAACTAATTCCTCAATCTCAAAATCATGCGTAACTTTAACACCTCCATTCTTTAGCATAATGGAAGCAGAGCAATATTTCTCGGCTGATAACTCAATCGCTCTCCCGACTTGTTTTTCGCTCAAATTATTACCAACTAATTTAAAGTGCAAATGAATAGACTCGAAAACGGCTGGTTCACTGTCAACCCTTTTCGCAACTACATTAGCCTCGCAGCTTATAATTTTCTGCCTAGATTTTTTCAAAATGGTAACGACATCGTAAGATGAACAACTTCCTACGCCTAAAGCCATAAGTTCCATCGGCCGCATTCCTAAATTTTTCCCTCCACTCTCAGGCGCACCATCTAAAACAATACTATGCCCTGTACCTGATTCGGCAACGAACATTACATTTTCTACCCATTTAACGCGTGCTTCCATAATCTTCCCTCTACAAAAAATATAAAACTAAAAGTCTTGCTTGGTTTGTAAAATTACATATCTCCTTCGAAATTTTTTCTAACAAAAAGTTAGAAGATGGTCGTTGTCAGAAATTTCGTCAACTTACAATCCTGCGTTTTCAAGTATTGAACTCAGTAATTTTAGACCATTACATACAACATCAAACACGGGGAAAGAAGAGTTCTTTTAATTTTGAACCAGGCTGGGAAGCTCTCATAAAAGATTCGCCTACAAGGAAGCCAAATATGCCACTAGAAATCATCATATCAACATCCTCAACCTTATTAATACCACTCTCAGTAATTATGATTTTCTCTGGTGGTATATGAGGATATAAATCCAAGGTCGTTTGTAATGAAGTTTCAAAATTATGTAAATTACGATTGTTCACTCCAATTAAGTCAGACTCGACTTCTAAAGCCCTCTCTAATTCCACTCTATTGTGAATTTCAACCAATATATCCATTGATATTTCGTTCGCATAAGCTGCTAACTCAAGAAGCTGTGAATGTTGTAAAGCAGCAACAATTAATAAAATACAATCTGCCCCCAATAATTTAGATTGCGCTATTTGATAAGGATCTACGATAAAATCTTTCCGCAGAACTGGTATTGAACAGGCAGCTTTAGCTTGTTGAAGATAAGTATCAGAACCTTGAAAATAATGCACATCCGTCAGGACAGACAAACAAGTTGCTCCATTTTTTTCATAATCCCTCGCATGCTCTGCGGGGTTAAAATCTTTTCTTATCACTCCTTTTGACGGAGAAGCTCTTTTTATCTCCGCGATAACTGCAGCCTTGTGTACAGAAACTACCGACCTTAAAGAATCATAAAAGTTACGCGGCGGACTACAATTTTGAATTTGACGTTCGAGATCCGAAAAGCTTACTTTTTCCTTGGCCCTAGAAACTTCCTCGCCTTTTTTGGAAATTATTTCATCTAATATCGTATTCTTTAACACTGGTTTACTTACCCACATTTTGCGTAAAAGCAACTAGCTTTTCTAGCTTAATCAGCGCATCTCCACTACGTAAGATTAATCTAGCTTCCGCTACTCCGTCAGCCAGAGAACCCTTAAGATTAGCCGCATAAATGGCCGCCCCAGCATTTAACGCAACGATATCCCCTGCTACTTGATGGTCATAGATTAAAGCTTTTTTAAGAAGCGCAAGACTTTCATCAGGCGAATCTACTTGTAATAATCTATAGTCTTTTATACGTTTGATACCAAAATCTTCTGGAGCTATGGTTTTAATCGAAATTTCCCCATTGATTAATTCTCCAATTGTCGTCGAAGAAGCGTTACTAATTTCATCCAACCCGTCTTCAGCCGCTACTATTAAGATATGGGAAGAGCCCAGATCTTTTAAAACATCCAATAAAATCGGTATCCAATTTTGGTCGAAGACTCCTAGAATTTGATTAGGAGCACTGGCGGGATTTGTTAAAGGGCCTAATAAGTTAAAAATCGTCCTTATCCCTATTTCTTTGCGCGCTGAGATGACATGTTTCATTGCGCTATGATGCGCTGGCGCAAACATAAATCCCACACCTATCTCTTTAATCGCGAGCGCTATCTGATTAGCCGAAAGGCCAAGATTTACGCCAGCTGCTTCAAGAACATCAGCACTTCCACTTTTACTAGTGGCACCTCGGTTACCATGTTTTGCAACTTTCGCTCCAGCCGTAGCAGCAACAATTGCGGATGCAGTAGAAACGTTGAATTTATTTGAACCGCTGCCGCCTGTTCCGCAAGTATCAACCAAATTATCGTTAGCCTCCACTTCCACTTTGATTGACAAAGCTCTCATAACAGAAGCTCCGCCAAGAATTTCCGCCGTTTTAATCCCTTTCATCTGAAGACCAACTAAGAATGCTGCATTCTGAGCATCTGTGGTTTTCCCAGACATAATATCAGTCATAACTTCAATCATTTCTTCCTTGATTAAATCTTGACTAGACGTTACTTGCTTGATGGCGTCTACAATATTCATCTTTTTCTCCAAATCATTTACTTTTTAGCAACCGTAATTGACTAAGAAATTTTTTAATAACTGACGACCATGATCACTAAGAATAGACTCAGGATGAAACTGAACTCCTTCAAGAGGAAATTCCTTATGGCGCACACCCATAATTTCTTCTCTTTCATTATCCTCACTTACAGTCCAAGCCGTCACTTCTAGACAGTCCGGAATATTATTGCTTCCAATTACCAATGAATGGTAGCGGGTTGCCGTAAATGGAGTCGGTAGATTTTGGAAAACTCCAGCACTTAAGTGATAGATACTTGAAAGCTTACCGTGCATTACCTTATTTGCTTTAACAATTTCTCCACCAAATGCTTGTCCAATACTTTGATGGCCCAAGCAAACGCCAAGAATTGGCAATCTGCCGGCAAAATGGCGAATGACCTCAAGTGAAATTCCAGCTTCATTAGGAGTACAGGGTCCGGGAGAAATCATAATCTGGCTAGGAGACATCTCTTCGATCGAATCAATAGTGATTGAATCATTTCGGAACACATTCACATCTTCACCAAGTTCACCAAGATATTGAACCAAGTTGTAGGTAAACGAATCATAGTTATCGATCATTAGGATCATGGTAGTTCTCTGTCTTACTTGCCCTAGAATAGACTACCCAATCATAACAGCCCCTAAACAATCTGTCTTGACAAGCCTTTCGTGATCGATATCCAAAGTAATAACGTACATATTTCTATATAGGGAGTCTACATCCAATGAATACCGTAAATTCAATTGTTTGGTTTCGCCAAGATCTTAGATTGGAGGATAATCCAGCGCTTGAGGCCGCAATTTCAATAGGTTTAGTTTTACCTGTTTATATCTTAGACGATAAATCTGCTGACGAATGGAAAATGGGTTCAGTAAGCAGGTGGTGGTTGCACCATAGTTTAACCGCATTAAATCAGAGCCTAAACGGTGGATTACACGTGTTTAAAGGTAATCCTTCTGAAATATTAAAACGATTAATTAAAGAAAAGAATATTCAAAAACTTTTTTGGAATCGTTGCTATGAACCTTGGAGGATCACCAGAGACAAACTGCTAGAACATGATATTGAAAAACTAGGAATTGACATAAAGTCATTTAATGGCTCTTTATTATGGGAGCCTTGGGATGTAGCAAAATCGGATGGTACGCCTTATAAGGTTTTTACTCCCTTTTATAAGAAATCTTCGGCCATGATGCCTCTTCAAAATTTAAAACCTAACAATCTCGCCAGTCTCAAATTGATATCATGCGCTCAAACTAATAATAAAATAAACCATCTTGAATTATTACCAAAATATAATTGGCATGGATCTATCGAAAAAAAATGGTGCCCTGGAGAAACTGGGAGTCATCAGGCTTTGCGGAAATTCTTAATAAAAAATATAGAGCAATATAAAGTTGGTAGAGATTATCCCGCGCTTAACGCTGTTTCTAGAATATCTCCCCACTTACATTTTGGCGAGCTCTCTCCGAAACGAGTATGGAGCGAAGTCCTTGAAGCATCGCAAAATCGAAAAATCGAACCTCAAGTCGAACATTTTCAAAGGGAACTTGCATGGAGAGAATTTTCTTACTCATTGCTTTATCACTTTCCCAGCCTTACTACGAGAAACCTAAATCAGCGCTTTGATATATTCCCTTGGAAGAAAAACCCAGATTCATTGGAAAAATGGCAGCGCGGTCAAACAGGATTTCCACTAATCGATGCGGGTATGCGCGAACTATGGCAAACCGGTTATATGCATAATCGTGTGCGCATGATCGTAGCGTCCTTTCTGGTAAAGAATTTATTAATACACTGGGAAACTGGAGCGCATTGGTTTTGGGATTGCTTGGTTGATGCGGATTTAGCAGCCAATTCGTGTTCTTGGCAGTGGGTAGCAGGATGTGGAGTAGATGCTGCTCCTTACTTTAGGATATTTAATCCTGTTATTCAATCTCAGAAATTTGATGCTAATGCTGATTACATTAAAACTTACGTCCCAGAGCTTAAAAATTGTCCGGTTAAATACATTCACGACCCATCTTCTGCACCTAAAGATAAGCTAAGAAACGTCGGAATTAAACTGGGCATAGATTACCCGAAAGCAATCGTTGATTTAAAACTAACCAGAAAAGAGTCACTGGATGCTTACAATAAAATGAGAACCTCATTTTAAATTTTGTTCTTCGAGATTCATGGAGTTTTCTGCAAGCTGAACTGAGCGCACTATTGCCCTTGCTTTTTGCTGAGTTTCCTCCCATTCCATCTCCGACTTTGAATCCGCAACGATACCAGCACCAGCCTGAACATAAAGTTTGTTTTCTTTTATTACCGCAGTTCTGATAGCAATGGCCATATCCATATTGTCATTCCAACCAAGATAGCCCATAGCACCCCCAAAAATACCTCGCTTCTCCGGTTCGAGTTCATCAATAATTTCCATAGCCCGAACTTTAGGCGCACCACTAAGTGTACCAACGGGAAGCGTCGATTGAAGAACATCGAGAGATGATTTATCACTGCGAATTTCACTTTCTACGATCGAGGCTATATGCATAACATGCGAATAACGCTCAATGAACATTTTTCTAGGAACCTTCACAGACCCTATTTTTGAGACACGGCCTGAATCGTTACGACTTAAATCTATAAGCATTAGATGTTCAGCAATCTCTTTAGCATCCCCCAGTAATTCTTTTTCTAAAGCTAAATCCTCTACCTCTGAGGCCCCTCGCTTTCGAGTCCCAGCTAATGGACGAACTGTAATTTTACCCGACTCGACTCTCGCCAATATTTCAGGTGATGCACTAACGACATGATGATTACCCATATCAAAAAACACCATGTAAGGCGATGGATTCAAATAGCGCAGAGCACGATATACATTGATTGGGTCCCCAAAAAAATCAATAGACATCCTCTGCGCCAATACCACCTGCATTACATCTCCAGCTACAATGTAGTCTTTAATGCGATCAACTGCCTTCTGATAATCTTTTTTGTCGAAATGATGATAAAAACCATCTGATGGCCCAGGTTTTACGTCGCTTAATTTTGGCAAGGGCGTGGGGAGTAACAGCATTTCTTGAAGCTCATCTAACCTGCCTTGCGCTTTCTTATAATTTCCAAATTCGTGAGGATCGACATTAATTATGAAAGATATAGTGCCTCGAAGATTGTCAAAAACTACGACCTCCTCTGATACCATTAAGAGAATATCAGGCGTCTCAATCTCGTCCACTCCCGAGCTTGGCCCGATAGTTGGTTCCACATACCGGACCGTATCATAAGAAAAATAGCCGACTAACCCCCCCGTAAAACGGTGATCATTTTTCCCATCAGCTACTTTAAACTGTGATTTAAACTCGCTTATAAATGCAAAAGGATCATCGGTCTCTACTTCTTCTATAACACTATCATTAGTCTCTACTGTTACCTTTTTTCCGTTTACGCGAAGAATAGTGCTGCAAGGAAGACCAATGATCGAAAAACGGCCCCACTTTTCTCCGCCTTGAACAGACTCAAAAAAATAACTATGCTTTCCTTTACCCAGCTTTAAGTAGATGCTTAATGGTGTTTCGGTATCCGCAAGAACCTCTCTAACAACTGGCACAAGGTTGTATCCTTTTGATGCTAATTGCTGGAATTTATCTTCAGTCATTTACTTAGTTAGGATTAGTGATTTTTGATGGGGTGCTGCCCAAGCTCTTCCCGCATAGTATTGATTGTTGCAGAATAATCTGGGCTATTAAATATCGCCGAGCCAGCCACAAACATATCTGCGCCTGCGTTAGCAATTTCTCGTATATTATCGACACCAATCCCTCCATCGACCTCGAGGCGTATAGGCAATCCGCTGTCATCAATTAATTGTCGAACTTGCTCCAGCTTCTTCATCGTAGACGGTAAGAATTTTTGACCACCGAACCCTGGATTCACCGACATTAAAAGAATTACATCAATTTTATCCATTAAATATTCGAGACAATCTAAAGGTGCTCCAGGATTAAAAACTAGCCCAGATTTACATCCTTGATCACGGATCAGTTGCAATGACCGATCGACATGAACTGTCGCATCTGGATGAAAACTAATATAACTAGCGCCTGCTTTTGCAAAATCAAGAATTAATTGATCGACTGGAGTAACCATTAGATGAACATCTATCGGCGCCAAAACTTTATTATTGCGCAGCGCCTCACAAACCATCGGTCCTATAGTCAAATTAGGGACATAATGGTTGTCCATCACGTCGAAATGAATTACGTCGGCGCCTGCATCTAGAACCGCATTGACCTCATCACCCAAGTGTGCAAAGTCGGCAGACAAAATAGAAGGTGCAATTAGATAATCTCTCATGATGCGTATCTGCTTTTAATTTTAATAGAACGCCATTTTACAGCTTATCGTAAGGTTTGTCTTAAATCCCGATATTACTACTTCCGCCTAATACAGGCTTAACACCCTAAACGCGGATGTTTCTATGCCCGCAAACTGTTTCGTAGGCGCTACGTATTGCCACTGATTTTTCCTGAGCCTGTTTCAGCGATTCTTCGGTCAAATTCTCGCAAATTAATTTATCAGGATGATATCGCATCATCATTAAAAGATATGCACGCCTAATTTCACCATCTTCGACATCGGGTTCAAGTTGCAGAACTCGATAAGCGTCATTAGGAAAATTGCGGAGGTTACGGTTCGAAGTTTCCCGATAACCACTAAGCTCAGCACAGATATCAAGAAAATAAGCTTTTTGGAATCCAAGAATTTCAGCAACATTACGAAGTAATATTTTTTCTTTAAGCCGAAGTCCGCCTTTCACGAAAGCATGGCGACATTGAATCTTAATAAATGAATCGGCAAGCTCACTTTTCTTTCCAATTACACGTACCAAGCTTGAAACACTAAAAAATACATCAGTATCTTTTTGCTTCCCTTTTTCGAAAAAATCAATAGCCAATTTTTTCTCATGACAATTTAGGCCCATGAGTTGCATGATAGAGGAAGCATATTCTATTTCTTGGTTGATAACACAACCGTCCATTTTTGCCACTTTCCCCATTACAAGAAACATTGCTTCAAGCAATAACTGTTGAGTGCGGCCGCCTTTAGGAATCGACACATTTGGATTATTTCCCGTTAGGCGATTAACAATTGCAAGTCGGTATTTTCGATGAAGTACGGTTGCTAACATGAATAGTTTCTCAATTATCCTTAGTAACCAAAGCATTAACTTCTTCAAGCCTTTCCGGTGTCCCAACATCAAACCATAATCCATCATGTATCTCACCTGTTACCAAGTTATTTGCCATTGCTTCTTGCAGGAGTGGCACAAGCGAAATTGGTTGAATCGAATACCCTTCAAATAACTTTTTGTGTAATACACTTATCCCACTAAAGGTCAGGCGTCTATCACTCACTTTTTTTTCTTCATGAACCTTTCCGTTTTCGTTAATATAAAAATCCCCTCGCGGATTATGATCAGAGTTCTCGACAAGCACCAAATGAGCTAATCTCTCTCGTGGTTGTAGTGCCTGAAGTTTGGAAAAATCAAAATCTGCCCAAATATCTGCATTTACAACTATAAAACTTTCATCTTCTAATTTAGATAGCGATTTTATAATCCCACCCCCAGTTTCCAGTCGAATTGCTTCTTTGGAATACAGAATTTCTATGCCAAATTTAGAACCATTACCCAGAGCTTCTTGAATTTTTTCACCCAAATAGAAATGATTAACTACAATGCCAGTTATCCCACCAGCAACCAGGCGCTCCACTTGATGGACTATTAGAGATTTACCTCCCACTTCTAAGAGTGGCTTCGGTATATCCGCGGTTAAAGGCTGCATGCGCTCACCCAGCCCTGCCGCCAATATCATGGCACGCATTGTGATTCCAGTTTAATAAAGTGCATCCGACCGAAGCCAGATAGATTATCAGGTTAGATCTATTTTGGTTCCCACCACAGGGATAACCGTTTTTTTGAACCAATGGATAAACGACTTCAATTCTGTGTACCTTTGGCCAACTTCTAAAAAATAGCGAATGACCAAAGGAATATCGGCCAAATAATCTGGTTTGTTATCCCTAATCGCCAGACGTGCAAAAATTCCAATGACCTTCATCTGCCTTTGTAACCCCATCAGGTCAAAATCTCTATAGAATTGTGCCTGGTCAACCTTTTCGATCACCCCTAAAGATAGCGCATTTTTAAAGTAATAAAGTGCCCACTGTTCTACCTGTTTCTTATCCCAAAAAATATAGGCGTCCCTCAAAAGCGAAACTAGGTCATAAGTATATGGGCCGACCACCGCATCTTGAAAATCGATAACCCCTGGCTTCATACTTTCACTAAAGAATTCCTGATCTAGAACCATCAAATTTCGCGAATGGTAATCACGATGAACCGGCACTTGTAGTTGGTCTAGAGCAGAATTTTCTAGAAAAAATCTAGCTTCTGAAATAATATTTCGCGATCTATCGTCAAGATCAAGATCTAAATAATTTAAGCAAAACCAATCTTCAAATAATGACATTTCTTGATTCAGCTTTTCTCTAGAATAAGAATCAAGTCTCTCTTTATCAACATTAGCTTGAATATTTAACAAAGCATTTATTGCTGACTTATACAGATAATTAATCTTATTAAAATCATTTTGATTTCGGCAATTTTCTAAAATTTTTAGATAAGTATCATCACCAAAATCTTCGAGCAGCATGAATCCTTCTTCATAGTTATTTGAAAAAACCTTTGGCGCTTTTACAGAAGCACGACGCAATAAATTACAAATGCGCACGAATTTTTTAGAATCTTCCCGCGAAGGCGGAGCATCGACTGCTATAAAATTTTGTTGTTCTACGCTTACTCGATAATATTTACGGAAGCTAGCATCTCCACTAACTAATGCGAAATCGAGTTGGGCTTCGCTCTTTGGAAATATTTTTTTTATCCAATTTACAAGTAATTCTTGTCTCGATTCCATCATTGCATTTAAGCCTTAAGCAGACATCTGCGTTACTTTGCAATCTTCCTTCAATGAATTATTATGCTCATTCGCATCATATTGCACAGTGGAGAAAAGCGCTTCAGCTTCCAAATCGGTTAATATAACGATTTTTCTAAATAGCTGCGCAAGAACTCTCGTTTTGGACCTAACTTCTCATGACGCCTAGAATAAGCTCAGCAACATCTAAGATTGTTTCTTCGTCCTTCGCGATATTTATCCTCTCTGTTTCACCTAAGTCGGCAGAAGCTCAAGTTCCTCAATATAGTTGTCACCCAAATAATAGCGGAGACGGATGGATTTGTGAGAATACCAGGCCCGCACAGGCAGCCGATAAGGCGGAAGAGCCAGGCCCCTACAAAAATGCTAACACGGAGCTTCAAAAAAGCTCTATCAGAGAACCTGGAAACATTGAAACCCCGCAAGAGACTCAGATCGGAATGCAAACAGATATAAATCGAACACCTGCTGCTGGAGTCATTAGTCCTGGTAGTCAAAGCATATCTGTACCCACAACACCCTTTGATTCTGATGAGGATGCCGAAAAATATAGGTTCAATCGCTCCGATATTTCTTTAACATCCAATTATTATCTTGACTGGGTACCTCGCGAAGAACTTTCCGCGGAGGAACTTAACCAGATACCCGATAATTGTTGCGGAAAATATACAGATCCATCAGCTAATCTAGAGATCCAAGAGAACGAGCCAATCAATTCAGAAACCACTTTCCTGACTAATACAGGCGTATCTCAGACAAACCAAAATTTAATCACAATTGAAGGCGATGTTAGCATCCAACAAGGTTATAGAACCATTATCAACGATAACGATACGATTATCGATCAAGATAGCAATACAATACTAATGGACGGAAATGTTGAATTTAGAGAGCCGGGGATATTGCTGCTTGGATCATCAGCATCCATTGATAACGATGACTCGATAAACCGTGTTGAAAACGCACTTTACGTGCTCCATAACTACGGAGCGCATGGGAACGCCAATAGCATTGTCTATAGTGCCGATACAGGATTAGTCACTATTGAAAACGGGGAATTCAGTCGTTGTGAACCAGGAAGTAACTTTTGGAAATTACGTGCAGACAACATTATTCTCGATCAAGAGAGTAATCGGGGTTATGCGGAGAATGTTAGCCTACGAATAGGTGATGTGCCGATCTTTTATTATCCAGGAACACTACCTTTTCCTCTAGGGGATGAATCGATTTCCGGATTCCTAGCACCGACTACTGGCTCTACACGAAGTGGTGGTTTTGATTTTGAATTACCGTATTATTTTAGCTTCGCACCTAATTTCGATGCCACGCTTTCCCCTCGCTTTATTTCAGACAGAGGAACGCTAATTGGCTTAGAAACCCGTTATCTTACCAACTGGTCGATGAATACCTTAAATTTATCTGGCCTATCTGGAGACAAGCTTTATGATCCAAAAACGGTAAATACCCTTGGAACCAAATCACCCCCGGTATCGGATCGCTGGTTCGTCGGCATTGAACATTTTGGATCGGTTGGGCGGAACTGGACAACCCTTATCGACTATAATGCTGTATCAGATAATGACTACTTCTACGACCTAGGTAGTAGCGGCCTGAACCTTACTAGCAGGACACATCTTAATAGACAAGGCCGGATTGATTTCAACTCAGAATTTTTGCGCGCAGGGGTAAACGTTCAACGTATCGATATTATTGACCCCTTTTTTGCGAATTCGAATATCAATAAACCTTTTGACCGCTTGCCGCAATTTCATTTTGAATCTGAATCCAACTTTTGGAAGAACTTTAAAATTGGCATAAAAGGTGAAATTTCTTCTTTCGATCGAGATATTCATGAGGCAATACTCTCTTCCGATGAGCTAAGCAATGGAGTACTCATTAATGGGGAACGACTTAACTTAGAGCCTGAGATTAACTGGTCTCTCGAGAATCCTGGTTGGTTTGTTCGCGCAAACGCCAAATACAAACATGTCGAATACAAACTACAAAATCAAGCCTCTATTACCTTGGAAGATCCGGACCTCGGCATAGATATCTATAGCTTAGATTCTGGGCTTGTATTCGAAAGAGAAATGAATCGTTCTAACTATGGATGGCGCCAGACCCTAGAACCTCGCATATACTACTTATACAGTGCATTTGAAGACCAAAGCACTCTTCCTCTATTTGATACTTCAGAATTGAATTTTAGTTTTAATCAATTATTTCGTGACGACCGATTTAGCGGTGGTGACCGTATTGCAGATGCTGATCAAGTAGCATTAGCTATTACGAGTCGAATACTAAATCCGGCAGGCAAAGAAACGGCGCGACTAAGTATTGGTCAGATACAATACTTTGAGGACAGAAGAGTCACTATGTCCAATCCGCTTCAACCATGGATGTCGCGCTACTCCACCCTCACTAACAAATCGGCAATAGCTGCAGAAATGGCCTTTAATCTTGGAAACAATTGGCGCTTAAATTCTGATATACAGTGGAACGAGGACACTCAAAAAGTTGACGAAGGCGTTATCCAAGCCAGATATCACCGGGATAGCGATCATCTTTTTAATATAGCTTATCGACTAAGAAATTTAGTATCCTCGCCCAGCTTCTTCTTACCACCAGAAATTGATCCTCGTATTAGACAAACGGATATTTCCGCTGTTTGGCCACTTAACGAAAGCTGGCGATTTTTGGGTCGATTTAATTACGACCATAGTAATTCTCGCAATCTAGAGAGTTTTATCGGTATAGAGTGGTCAAACTGTTGCACTACAATAAGACTAATTGGACGAGAATGGGTTGACGAAGACGAATTGTTTCTTCCTAATATCGAACCCGATCG
>JAQWTK010000063.1 GCA_029242705.1 Gammaproteobacteria bacterium
CGACATATATTAGATTTTGACCCTAATCAGCCCATCGCGTTGCATTTGCTTGGGGTTTTGGCTCAACAGGCTAGGCAGACAGATTTAGCAATTGAATTAATTAGCAAGGCAGTCGCCAATAAACCTGATTACTTTAAGGCCTACAGTAATCTTGGCAATGTGTATCGAGAAATAGATAAATTCGAGAGAGCAATTGAATGTTTTCGAAAAGCAATTGAGATAGAACCAAAATACGCCGAAGCCCATAGCAATCTTGGTAATGTTTTAACAGACCTTGGTAAGCCTGACGAAGCGATACAGAGCTATACCAGAGCTCTTGCATTGAAACCAGAGTTGGTGGATGCACAAAATAATCTAGGGAATTTACATAAAGATAGCGGATCGTTAGAAAAGGCAATGCAATGCTATAAGGAAGCTCTTTCTTACCAGCCTAATTTTGCGGAAGTGCATTGTAATTTGGGTGCAGTGCAAAACAAACTCGGTCAAGTGGACGAGGCTATAAAGAGCTATCGTAGGGCGCTAAATATAAAGCCAAATTATCCAGAAGCGCATAACAATTTAGGCGCCGCGCAGCAAGTTAAGGGTTTTGTTGAAGACGCAGTGCAAAGTTATCGTCAAGCTATCGAGATTGATCCTGAGCTTGCAGATGCCCACCGAAACCTTGGTAATGTTTTTTTTGAGATGGGGAATTTACACGAGGCTGCAGAAAGTTTTAGACGAGCTTTAAAGATTAACCCAAAATTCGCTGAGGCGTCAGGTTCAATGGGCAGCGTTTTTCTCGCATTAGGTCAATTAGAAGAAGGATTAGCCCTTCAGCGGAAGGGTTATGGTGTGATTGAGTTTGATGTTGAAACCGGTATTGCGTTTAAAACGGCATCTATAACTTGAAAAGAATAGAATTAACAAAACCACATGCTAATCCTGACTTTATTGGCAGTTGGCAACTTCAAGCTAATACTATTTGCCAAGAGCTAATTGACTTTTTTGAGACTCATACCGAATTCCAAACACAAGGGCGGATTTTGGGTGGTTTAGATGAAGAGTCAAAAAAATCTACTGACGTTTCAATCCGGCCTCGGGATCTTGAAAATGAAGATCATTTGGCAGTGAAAAAATATATTAAATTGCTATTTGAGTGTTATAAAGACTATCTAGAACAGTGGCCTGTACTTAGACAGATTATGCCACGTGCCGAGATTGGTTCCTTTAATATCCAACGATACCAGCCAGGCGGACATTTTCAAAAAGTACACTCGGAGAGAACTACTATAGGTACTTCTCATAGAGTTTTTGCTTGGATGACTTATTTAAATAATGTTGAAGACGGAGGGTCAACCCAGTTTGTGCATCAGAATATTGAAGTTCAGCCGGAGGAGGGGAAGACGCTCATTTGGCCAGCGGAATGGACCCATGCCCACTATGCTAATGTGCTTAACTCTGGTCTTAAGTATATTATCACCGGCTGGATACACTTTGTTTCTGAAACGGAAAGCTTAGAGAGTTAAGTTACACTAATCTGATTTTTTTGTAGAGAGAGCATCAGTATAAAAAAGGGGCCTATAAGGCCCCTTTTTAATTTTACACCACGTCAGTGGTGAGAACTCCTTGTTAAAGTATCTAACGTCCTGTCAGATATTTTTACCCTTCCTAGAAGTCGTAGACTACTCGAGCGTAGAACGTACGACCCATTGGATCTTGCAGCTGCCCGATTACCCCAGCAAATTCAGGAGAACTCTGCGCTTGCCTATCGAACAAGTTTCTAGCACCAAGGGAGAAAGCTACCGCTCCGCCAAAGGCTTCCACTCCGCGATAAGTATATGACGCATCTACTTGAGTCCATGCCCTGACTTCTCCATCTGTAATGGTTCGAGATGGGTAGTATTGGTTGTCAAGCTGAGCTAGCAAACCATAAGTAGGACCATCGTACGGCATATCAGAATAGTATCTTCCAATCGCGTTGATAGAGTGATCACCCCTAGTCCAGCCCATTTGCAAGTTTGCCTTCCACTCTGGCAGGTTTGGAGCCGCATTGGTTTTATCATTGTACAAACCGGCGCCATCTATAATTGGCTGAGTCGGGTCTTCCTGGTAGAGGAACTCATCCATAAGCGTAGCTTGTAAACCAATCCTAAAATCACCCCAGTTATCCAACGTAAATCTGTAGTTCGATTGGATATCGTAGGCCGTTACTTCAACCGTCTCCGCGTTACTGGCACCCGTCGTCAATGAGATGATGTCGTATATATCATCTGGTGATCGGACAATTCGTGGATCTGCGTTGCCGCTGTTATACCACGAGGTCAACTGGTCCTTGCTAGGCTGAGTTGCAGGAGTGTAGCCATCTCCAGTGAATCCAGACCATGCTTTGAAAGCGATGAAATCAATCTCATTAATTGTCTGGGCGCTTGTGGATACTATACGGTTAACAAACTCCGTATGGTTGTATGTGACACTTATATCAAAGTCACCCAAAACAATATCGAAACCAAATTGCTGTGATTCAGCCGACTCATTCTCTAGGTTCGGATTACCGCCACCACATTGTGTGGTGAAAGCGCTGAATGGACCAAAGCGGTCAGTAACGGTACCCAAACCACAAGTTACTGGGTTGTACAACTGCTCAAGCGTTGGTGCAATAAATGCGTCTCCATCCGTCGCGCGAAACGTCAACCAATCAGTCGCTGCCCAGGTAACACCAAACTTTGGATCCGTAGAGGTTTGTCCAGTACTGAACTCCTCACGACGAACCGCCGCTTGCACCTCAAGGTTTGGAAGCACAGGTACAGAAAGTTCTGCGAAATAAGAATCTACCGTTCTATTACCAGTAGTAATGTCTTCTTTTTCTGTTCCTCCAATCCATGCATCACCCGCAATTTCTACAGCTGCCGGAGTATTTATAAAACTATCATCGCGAAACTGATACCCGATCGCTGCTCCAATTGGGCCGCCAGGAAGTTCGAATCCGCCTAGTCCAATCTCGCCGTTCAAAACAAGATCGATGGTATCTAATTCATCACGCACCTGCTCGCGATCTCTAGCCATGATGTCTAAGAGCACATGCGCCTGAGTCGCATCATTGGGATCTGTTACAAAGAATGGGCTGTAGCAAGACTCGCGATCAGTTGCCACGTCACAATTTAGGCCCTGAATCATTGCACTGATGTCGTAGTTCTGATTAGAGACGAAATCTAGCTCACGATAGTTTGACGTATATCCAGCGGTACCTTCCCAGCCTTCGATAAATGGCACAGTGAATGTAGCTTCCATAGACCATCTGTGGTTCCGATCCGTAGTGGGGTTATAGTTATCCATGTCTTGGGTATGGCTTGGCAAAACAACACTTGGGGTAAAGTCATTACCCATTGTCTTGTTGATAGGACGCAGACGCCTAGCCCTAATATCCTCCATAAGAGGGATCCCGTACATAGCAGGCAGAGAGGTGCCTGACACAAGGTAGTCATCCCAACCGTCATTATTGAGGTCGACACCTGTATTACGATCAGGAATTCCATTACCGTCACGGTCGAAGCCGAATAGCGGCTGTCCTGATCCATTTACAGCCCTAAAAGGATTGCCAGGAATCTCACCTCTAATCGATGGTAGCTGACCAATACGCGTTGTGCCTCCAGGGTTTGAAGTCGACGTTCCGGTCCACTCATATAGGCGGTTTTGAACATACTGAAAATTTAAACTTAAATCATCGCTAACGTCATAAGCGGCATTTGCATAGAACTGGTTAGTTGATGTAGGAGCGCGATAGTCTCGGTTGTCGCCGTACTCAAACATACATGTGTTGCCGCGTGCTGCACCAAACGCTGTTGTAATCTGACCCGGCACAAAACCTTCTCTCAATCCGCAGTTAGGATCTATAGCATTCGTAAAGTCGCCTGTATACTCACCATTAGCGTCTCGGGTTGGGACTCTCCAGTTACCTGGCGCGTTCGATGACATGGTCAAGCCTGATTGAGAAAGCCGGGGTCTTTCTGCCCATTCTAAGCGCTCATTTTGGCGGAACTGACCTGCCAGCACTATATCCAGCCCACCGATGTCCGTACCCCAAAGCACTTGCACTGAGTGCTCCCCATAATCACCACGCTCATCCCCCTCACCGAACGTGTCAATTTTTAGACCGTCATAAGACTTGTAAGGAACAAAGTTTACTACACCGGCTACCGCCTCATTACCGTATAGCGCAGCAGCACCATCGGCGACGATGTCCATCCGCTGGATAGCGATAGTAGGCAACATGGAGTTGACGTTCTGATTAACGATTCTTTTGCCATCCATCAATGTCAATGTGGACCGGGTTCCTAGCCCGCGCAGGTCGAATTGAGTTGATCTTGAGTCTGTTCCTTGAATAGTGTTGGTAATCGCAGACCCTGGTCCGTTTACAAAAGACAGATTTTGAACTACTTCTCCAAGGTTCAATGTTCCCTCATTTGCTAGATCCTCAGCACTTAGCTGAGTTACTTGTGAAGCTTGAGTAAAACCCTCGCTCCGGCGAATATAAGACCCTGTTACTACGACCTCCTCTATTCCATCATCTTGAGCAAACCCGGAGTTTGCTATTGGTAATAAGGATAGTGATATGGCCGCACATAGCAGATTACGCTTGTGTGGAAATTTAGAATTCATGTATCTCTCCGGTTTAGTATAGTTACTTTTATTAAAACTCTTCTAAAACAATAAGTTACCCTCTTCAAAGAAGAGTATTTCGCTCAAAATACGCTGCACTTTTCTCCTTTAGATTGCCTACCGTCAAAAAGTAGCTAGTAAATCTTAAAAATTAACAATTTACAAGGCGATTTATTGCAAAAGCTAAATTTTAATTAAGCCTCTAATAAATAATGATCAAGAGTCATTATTAGCATTAGCAGCTAGCCATTTACTAAAATCTACTTAGGCGCAGCAAAAACCTTTGGATCTTAACAACATAGGGCGACTACTACTAGCGAAGATATTATCGTAAGTGTATGAAATAATATTATATTTAGTATTTAAATATCGAACGATCGTTCGTTAGAAATGGCTTTTAGGACTTACTTTTTCTGATCAAAATGATGAGCTTATAGAGAAATTTAGGTCGGAATTTCTGTTCTTGATTTAGGCATGTAACCTGAGAGTGTTATAAAATCATTTAATGAATTAGATGACCGTCGCTGTTTCTCAAGGCGATGGAAATCTAATGAATGGTTACAGTTCTTTATGTACTAAAATAAATTTTTGAAATTGGAAATCATCAGAATCACATCTCCAAGTCTATAAATTAAAATTTCTTTGGGAAGTAGTCATGTTTAATATTTTGAATGGAATCCGGGTGCTTGATTTAACTACGGTCGTTTTAGGTCCTTTTGCTACACAAATCCTCGGGGACTTTGGTGCTGAAGTAATAAAAATAGAAAACCTAGATGGAGATATGATGAGAGCGGTCAGGCCCGGAAGCTCGGATGAGATGGGTGCAGGATTTGTCAATTGCAATCGGAATAAGCAATGTATCGCAATTAATTTAAAAACTAGTGAAGGCCAAGAAATATTTTACAAAATGGTTAAAAATGCTGATGCGGTCGTTCATAATATGCGAGACAAGACCGCTGTGAATTTGGGTATTGGGTATAAGGATTTGATTAGTATTAAACCTGACCTAGTTTACTGCGGCGCCCAAGGATTTGGGAGTCGAGGGCCAAGTTCGGATATCCCAGCATATGATGACATTATTCAGGCTGCCAGCGGCCTAGCTCATTTAAATTCTGACGAACAGGGTAACCCTCGATATCTTCCAACTATTGTGGCTGATAAAGTTTCTGGCTTACAGCTGGCTATAGGTGTTCTCGGAGGGCTGATCAATAAATTGCGCACTGGTGAAGGGGCTTTTATTGAGTCACCTATGTTTGAAGGACTGGTAGCGTTTCTTATGGCTGAACAGATGGCCGGATACAGCTATGTGCCTGCAACTGGCGGCACAGGTTATGAGAGGCTAACCGCCTCCTATCGCCGACCTTACCCTACCGCCGATGGTTTTATTGCCATCCTCCCGTACAGCACGAAAAATTGGATTGATTTTTTTACGATGATGGGACGTGCTGAATTAGCTGATTTGGAAATCGTAAAAGATCCAATTATACGAAGCGAAAACATTAATACACTTTACGAGAAGCTTTATGAGATAGCGTCTGAGAAAACAACCGATGAATGGTGTGAAATGCTACGAAATGCGAACATTCCTCACACAAAAGTAAACCACTTAGATGATTTGTTTGAAGACAAACACTTAAGACAAGTTGGGCTTTTTGAGGAGTACGAACATCCTACTGAAGGGCCAATGCGCCAAGTGCGCTCGCACTACAGTATGGAAGGAGTAGAGGAAAGTCTGGATGAGCCGACCCAACGGATTGGGCAATCGACGGATAAAGTTCTTCTTGAGCTGGGATATAGTGCGGAAGAAATTAGCCACTTGGCAGAAGCGCAAGTTGTAAAGAGGTAGCTAAGACCTTTTATTGTTCAATCCAGACGGGTTGTGTAAATGCCCCATTGCGGGCTATATCCCACACTTCAATTCTAGCCCATTTTGCATTGCTGGCATTAATCAAAGTGCTAATATTTCTTGATCCGAATTCCTTCGTGTCCGATAAATCAAAACGTTGTCGGGTTACGTTAATACCGTCACCACTGACCACCTCCATATAAGCAAGTGGGTAAGTCCACTCTAACTCTACTTCTAAAGTCATCTGGTCTCGGGGTGCTGCAGCATCTCCACTTTCAAAGTTATCTATAGAGAAATGTGGAATCAAAACTTCACCCGTGGTGACAAAAAAGTCACCACCTGAAAGTGCGTCGAGAACCGATTGCCAGCCATCCCCATAAGCAGGGATCTTATCTATTTTTAGGTAATTTATGTTCATGGTGCCGAAGAGCTCATAGTCTTCGTAGATTTTGAAGATATCGACTTCTCCGAGGATATATTTCTTTGATCCCCAATTGGCCATGTCGTCCTCTAGATCTAAAACACGCCAACCTAATATGTCTCTGGAATAATCTGCTGGCATTGCTTTCCAGGCACCGCCCAGGAAATGGTCGCTCTTAAAGAACTCTCTATCATTGTAGTTGTCAGGGAAACCAGTAGAACCCTTAACTCTTGGGTGGGCAGTCCATGCAAGCCCATTCTCTTGCTCAAGGAGACTCAATACGTCCTCTGCGCTACCAACGTGATATACCTTTCCATATCCTGGTATGTTTTGCTCGAAAGGTTGACCCTCATTCTGATTTAAAACCCAGTAGACGGGCTCTGGGAAAAGGCTTAGCCAATGACTGCCAAGATGGACGTTCGGCTCCTCCCCAGGGATAAGAAGGAAAGTGTCATCGGAGAGGCGAGCAAACTCATCGTGCATAACTTTTAGTTCCGATAGCCTTTCCATCGTATTGAGTCGAGGAGTTCTGCCAAAATGAAATTCGGCCATATGGACCATATCCACGCCCATACGTTTAAAAAAATTAACAAAGTCAGGGTCTTCTAGTCCGGCTGGGATGCCATCTGTATCTTGCTCACGCTGCTTGTTGATAAAATCCATCGAGTGTTCGTGGTGATAATGGCTAGAAAGGGTCTTGTAACCAGGGAGGGGCTTAAAGGTATCATTTCGGGTATAGCTTTTAATTATTTCCAGATTTTCTAAGCCAGTTTGTTTTGAAATAAAGAGAAGAACACCCAGTTTTTGTAAGGAGCCAGGTTGTGCGTTAATCCATGGCACGAAGCGGCGGTCCCCCATCGGTGGTTGTCTCACCCCAAATGCAAACCCATCTATCATGTCTAGGTATTCACTACCGGCCCAGTTGTATCCAAAATTGTCAGCGAAGTCTAATGGGTACAGGTACTGATGTGGAAACGGTGAGATTGCCAGGGAACCTTGAGAGTTAGATATTGCCATGCTGCGATAACGTGTCTGATACACGTCGGCAGTCGCATTAATTATTGGATCTATTTGTGGATTTTCATAGGCGTCTATCCACTCAATATGGTGTCCTTCCGTATTTGGTTTTGCCAACCCTACGTGGTACAAAAAAGCGGTTGCAGGCCTTTCGGTTGAAACACGTGCTTCCATGTGGACAAATGGGCTGTCTTGGTAGAAAACAAAGGCTAGTGAGCCTGCGAAGCTCGAACTATTTAAGCCTTCTATTTCTATCGTTGCGCGACTACCTTCCGTTGAGATAGTTACCTCTCCCGGGGTTAGATAACCTTTCTCAAGTGAGTAGGGCCGGGTCGGTACCCGGTCAAAGAAAATTTCCCAGCCGCCACGAAGTTCTAGATCACGATCCCCTACCCAAAACAGATAATTTGGATCTAGGTTTTCCATGATCGAATCTTCGTTAATGCCTAGTTCTTTGATTAATGGTGCCGCTGGCGTGTTACCTTGACGCGGGACAAATTGTAAATCAATAAAGGCCTCTCCCTCAGGGGTTTGCCATGAGAAACGAAATACATCTTCACCGGCTTCTAAGCGAAATCCATCTGCGGGATTAAACGCTTGTTGATTAATATCAAGAGCGAGCAATTTGAGTGGGAAAAGGCTAAGTCCAACAAGTGCAGTGAGCCAAATTATTATTTTCATCTATGCTTACTCTAAGTTTTATTTTAGAAGGTGGTTCTGACTCTTAAGGCTAACTCCATGCCATTACTGCTGCAATAGTCTTCTATTTCTTTAATATTTCCTTCTGATATTCGACCTGAATAGCGCGTTCGTAATCGGCACCATTGGTTCCTCGTAAGATTTCGGGATTCAAATCTGAAAGTAAAGTTTCCAAAAGCTTTTTTCTCGATGTACGCGGATAAGGAGGGTTGTTGAATCCTTTCTTCAATATCGTCTATATCGAATTCTTTCCTTCCCTCGCCATCGTTAGAATCATTGCTATAATTGAGTCCATAGGTTAGTTGTTGGCTAGTAATATCATGGCGGAACCCCATGTTGATTCCCCACCTTCCATTTCCACGACGACGCCGTTTTACTCCGAGAAAGGGGTCGGTAAACTCTGAATCTCTGACTCTTAATCGTGTAGTGAAAAGGGCGTTTCGAATATTTATCGGGTCAAGCTTGGTGCTGATATCAAAATTAACTCCATAATATTTTCCGTCTCCTATATTTCCTCTTGCAGATTGGAGGTTATCTGGAGAAGTAGAAACGTCAACTCTATCAATGTGGTCTCTGACATCTCTGTAGTAAAGTTGGGAGTTAAGGACTCCAATGTCATTCGGTAGGCGGTATTCAAGGTTTAGGTCGTAGCGCCAGATTTTTTCTTGAACAATTTCAGGATTTCCAGCCTGTGTATTCTTATCCTCATCTCCAGAATCGATTGAAGCGCTAAAATCGGAAAAACTGAGTTGCGAGATATCTTTTTCAATTTCAAAGCGTAACTGCAAGGACTGCGTGATGTCGTAGCGATAGTCTAACTTTGGTTTAATAAAAGAAAATTCTCGTTTGTTCTGAACGTCTCCACTTTGCTTTATTGTCGACGCTTCATACAAGACCCTGCTCTCTAGTGACATTCGGTCGTTGATCTGCCAATTATGTACAGTGAATGGCTCGTAGCGAATTTCTTCTACGGTTGACGTGCTGTTGTCGACACTCACAGGGACCAGATTAGCGAATTCCTTGATAGTCGTACCTGGCACATCAAGACCCATTTTTAATGTTGAATCTCTTATTGTTTGGGCCCCCTCTATTCCAAGCTCAATACCTTGAGACGCATTAAAACGTGTGGTGTAAGATGTTCGCACGATTCTCTCTCGATCACGTCCGGTCCTGTCTAAAAACAGGTTGGGCTTTTGTTGATCGTTTATTAAGTCATATCTCGTGCTGTCATAGGTAAACTTTCTGTCGTTGGCGATAAATAGAATACGATATTTTGCTCTGGAATTGGTTTCATATTCGTAGTCCCCGCCAACTTCCCAGTTCTTTTGGGTGCGATTTTGTTCTTCCGATTGCTTCGAAAATTCGTTTGTCGTGAAGTCGAAAAATTCTCTTTCTCGTTCCGTTGGCGATTTCCCATTATCCTCATAAAGGCCGCTAAACTGGAGCACGGACTTTTTCAAGTCGAATCCGATATTCATATTCGTAGAATATTCAGTTTCATCTCGACTACTTTCCTGTTTTTGGGTTTCAAGTAAGTTGTCTGAATTATCGTAGGTAAACTCTTTTGATTCCCAGTACCTGTAACCAGGGTCCGCTTCCAAGTTTAATATATAATTAAAAATGCCATCCCGGCCAGCGACTGAGAACTGACCACCGGAATCTAATGTTCCGTCTTGAATTCGATCGGTTCTCAATTCAATGGTAGTGCTAGATCTCAAGGCCGTGTCTAGTAGCACGATATTAACCACTTGCCCGCCGCTTCGGATATCTAACTCCTCAGATGTCCCCCGAATAATTTCAATATAATCAACCTGATCGGCGGAGATGCGGGAGAGCTGGTCGCGACCTTCGTTGTTTTTTCCTGTTATTCGCTGCCCATCTATAAGGACTTCTCCTTCTCCGGCACCGAGTCCTCTACCACCTTGGCCGCCTCTTAAGGCAAGACTAATGCCCGGTATTCGATTAAGCATATCGTTAGCGGAAACAGGGAAAAATTCTGTGAAATAGGAGGCCGGATACACAATAGTTGAGTCTTGGTCTGTACTTTGCGCGGAACTGGACTGAGCGGAGGCAGGCATCGCGAAACACGTGAATAGCGCGCTAATGAAAATCTTTAAATGCAAGATTGCTACATTATTCATTTGTATTATCTTAAAAGGTATTTTACTACTGAGTTTTAACACATATTTAAGCTGGCATAGTGCCGACTACCGAGCGGGATTATACCTATACCACTAGATTCAATCTGTGACATTTTGTGGGTTGAATATAAACCTTAATCAGGGCCGATCCAGTGCAACGGTGTAATATGGCTCCAATGTATCAATAGCATCCACCGGCTGACTGTCGACATCCCATTTGAAAAGCTTGGCTATAATTTGATCTTGTTCAAAATCGACAATAGTAAAGCCATGCTCTTCAAACGGTGGGACTTGTTCTTGGAAATTCAAATATTGTGATGGGGCTGGGCGCACGCCGCGGACCACTGAGGGAAAACCCCGGATCGATGTACTTACGGGCCCGCAAAGAATATTGGTGATTGGGTTATCACTGAAATCTCGATTACCCGCGCCGTGCATTGTCCCAACGCCAGTGGCATGAAGATCACCTGCTATCACAAGCGGGTTTCGGTGCTTCATCTCCGCGAGTGATTGCATGATGCGGTCATGCTGATTAAGCCAACCCTGCCGCCAATGAGGCTTCGGAATCTGAGTAGTCAATTGACGAGTCTCTGGATGCAATACATCTGGATACCACTCGCCCCACTTTCCTGCTGTCCAACCGGGTGGATTGGAGGGGACATGTACCAGATGACGAGTATCTCGTGATCCTGTTCGCTGGACGAGCCAGTTTTCAACATTACTATCGAGAAAGACCGAATTGAGTGCGCCAACATTTAAGGTACGACGCACGTCATACAGCAATACCTCTAATAGTTGACCGTAACGCATCGTACCGAAACTTTCGGAAAGTTCCCCGCGAGCAGAGCTGCTGGAATAGGGGAGGCCGGGCGAGCGTGTGGAATCGGGAAGGAATTCGGGGTAATACAGTTGCTGGGTAGTGCGTGCCAGTTGTAATTGGAACCATGGGACTGGATAGGTAAGGGGAGAATCATTCTCCCAGTGATCATGATCATCCTGAAGAAAATACACCGGCGTAGATCTGAAAGCAGTGCCATATAGCGGAGCTATCTGTGGACCTGCAGCCAGTTTCATGGCCTCTTCATTGCTACCACCCATAACTCTGGCCGCAAAATCAAAATTCGATTGCTGGCCGGCAGGGCTTAATTCACCGGCCTGATCACCCTGCCATGTGTGAAGATCCCAGTATATGTGATCGCCATTGGCTACTGCTGCTTGCGGTGCGAATGATAGGCCCCTTCTCAATAGCCTCTGGCGTATAGCGATCGGCAGATTGCCTCGTCGGTCGCCAATTCCAAAGTATTCGCCTTCGGGGCCTCCAGCACAGGTATAGAATAGAACTCTGACTTTTTCGGGATTTTGCTGTGGAGATGGAAAAGTTGATAAAGGCCATGATTCGCACAGCGGGTTGCCGCGATTGTCTTGTAAGGACAATTCATATTCGGTATCGGGTCGAAGCTCGTCTACATAAAACTGCCAGAACTCGCCAATAGTGTCGTTTAAGAAACCCTCGACCAGTCTGTTGTTGCTACCATTTTGAATTTGCAGTTGAGGTCTTTCGTCCAGAGCTCTAGAGAATGAAGTCTTTATTAGCATCCTTGATTCATTTACGGAAGGCAACAGGTGCGTGACGATTCCTGAATCCCAATCGTCGGACACAAAATTCAGGTCTTGCTGCGCCGTAAGCTTTTGCCAGGGCCAAGAGGATAGCCATGCGCCTGCCATGCCGCCAGCGCTTCTGCGCAAGAAGTCTCGGCGTTTCAAAGGTGGTAAATAAATGTTCGACTTGTCTTTGTTATTTTTTTTCATGACAGACCTTTTATCATCAATAATTCACCTAGGCTCATCGTGGCAAAAAAATGCGGACTGGTTTCTAAAAACCCATCCCACAGCGAATGGTTAATTTATGCTACATAACCTTCGAATTCAAAGAGAATCTAAGAAAAGCTTGAGATTATAGGGCGTGGAACGGGACATTTATTGCATGTCCCGGAATCTTCTTCCCAAATTAGAACTTATTAACGGTAACTAATTAATTTGTTTCGTAAGACGAAAAATTCTCTTCACCGTCCCCATTAATAAAATCCGCATACTTCGAATCATCTGTGAAGTTTGCTTTTAGAAAAGCATACACGTAGGTGCCCTGAATCTGCAGATCCGTGCCTTGATTGGTCGGTAGGTTGTGAGAACCTTCAGCAAATTCCAGATAAACTTTATCAGTTGAGGAATTGATCGCGTCGTAAAGGAGCCGGGAATGTGTCTCTGGGGGTGCTATTGTGTCTTCGGCCGTAGCTATAATAAGCGTTGGTACGGAGACATCATTTAAGTCTCCTTCAAAAGATTGACCTAATTCACAGCAGTAAGGTGTCAGTGGCACAACGGCTTTAATGTCGCCACCGAGTTCGGCTGCTGCCCTAAGAGAAGCTCCTCCCCCCAATGAGTGACCCATAATAGCAATTTGAGACTCGTCTAACTTGTTATTGATGGGGCTAGAATCTTCAGCATTTTCGCGTTTGATCAACTCAACGCCTGCGATTAACGCGTTTTTTCTCTGCTCTAAATTATCTTCCGTTGTATTTGTCTCGATAATTAAGGTAATGATTCCCACAGACGCTAGCATTGGCCCCCACCAGTCATAGGCTTCAGGAGTGCCTCGATATCCCGGAGACATAACTACAGCACCGTTAGGTCGGTCAAAACTAAGAGTCAATGGGTAAAATATGGTCGCGCTTGCGAATTCAGCCACATCCGTCCCGGCGATGTACGTACGTGCTTCGAACAAACGATCATCGAATAAATTTGCAGCGTTTCGGGCGAATGTTCGACCCTCTGGCCGATATCTGCCGTCGCTATTGTCTTGAGCGATTGCGTTTGGAAGTATTAAAGAGCCAGCCAGTAATCCAATCCCCGCCATAATGCTGATTAAGGATTTTATTCTCAATACATTCATCTCAATTAACCTCTCTCTTATACTGTGGTTAAGCAAACCGATTTGCAGTTGGGTGCGTATAATCAACAAATATATCAGAGACTGACTGCCATAGAAATACAAGAAAGTTTCGATAATTTTCTTTGGGCTTGAGCATCTTGTTAATTTCTGGGGCTTAGTTTTATTGCCCTCGTTAGGAAATCCGATTACGCTCGGCATTCTTTAAAATAATTAAAATAAGTTGAAGATCTAATTTATGAAGTATTTGCAGAATTTTTATAGGGTAGGTGTCGATTTGCTCTGCCGTGGGCTATTTTTTGGAGCCGGCTTAATTTTGGCTAGCTTGAATTTGGTCGTCGCGCAAGAACAGGGCGACCACCAATACACGAGTGAAGCGATTGAACGGGGTAGTCGGATCTATTCGCGTGAATGCGCGCTATGCCACGGACCACAGGGAGATATCGTAGATGGAGTCAATCTCAGGGCCGGTATATTTAAATCGGTGCGATCAGATGATGACCTAAGACGTGTCGTTAATGAGGGTGCAGGGCAGGGCCAGATGCCTGCGTTTGGTTTAAACGCCAGTGATTTGGACGGTATCGTTGCTTTTATCCGGGCAGGTTTTGACCCTGAAGGGGTTGCGGTCCGTATTGGTGACCCAGGAAGGGGGCGTTCAATTTTTGAGGGGGAGGGGGAATGTGTTAGCTGTCACCGAGTCAATGGTATTGGACCGCGAACCGCTCCGGATTTGTCAGAAATAGGCGCTATAAGAACTCCTGCGGTTTTGCAGCAAAATCTTTTGGATCCGTCGTCTGCGATCTTGCCAATTAATCGACCGGTTAGATTGGTTACCCTTAACGAAGAAACTGTGACAGGTAGGCGCCTGAATGAGGATACATATACTATTCAGGTTATCGATTCTGAAGAGCGCCTCCGCTCATTTAGGAAGTCTGATTTGGCGACTTACGAGATAAGTATGCAGCCCAGTAAAGGACCTACCTCACTTTCAAGCGAAGAAGTTGCTGATGTTGTTGGCTACTTACTAACTTTACGGGGTCAATAATGAAATTAAATTCAAAACTAATTAGGACTTTATTAATAATTGCTTGTGTTTCTACAAGTCCAATTGCATTGACCCAAGTTCCCTATGAAAGAATTCTTAATGCTAGTGATGAGCCAGAAAATTGGTTGACCTATAACGGCGGGTATATGAGCCAGCGGCATAGTCTGCTTAATCAAATTACTCGTGAAAATGTTGATGGTTTAGAACTTAAATGGGTACTGCAAAACCAGGTATTCGGCGCGTGGCAATCCAACCCAATAATAGCGGATGGAGTGATGTATGTTACCGAGAGACCTAATAGCGTGATGGCCGTCGATGCGATTACCGGTCGCGTTTTTTGGAAATATCGCCATCAAAATGCAGATAACGCCCTGGTGTGTTGTGGAGCGAATAATCGTGGCGTCGCGGTTCTTAACGACAAAGTATATATGGGCACTCTGGATGCTCACCTTGTTGCCCTCGACAGAATTAACGGACAGTTACTATGGAAAGCGGAAGTTGGGGATGTCGACTCAGCCTACTCAGTAACCATGGCGCCTTTGGCGGTTAAGGATAAGGTAATGATCGGTGTTGGTGGGGGTGAATTTGGTATTCGCGGCTATGTTGCGGCTTATGATGCCGAAACTGGTGAGCAAGTATGGAAAACCTACACTATCCCCGGTCCTGGAGAGCCGGGCCACGACACTTGGGAGGGTGATGATTGGGAACACGGCGGTGCGCCAGTTTGGATTACTGGTTCTTTTGATGCGGATCTAAATCTCACTTATTGGGGTGTAGGTAATCCGGGTCCAGATTGGAACGCAGGACAGCGACCAGGTGACAACTTACATTCAGACTCGGCAATCGCACTTGACGCAGATACAGGAGAGTTAGAGTGGTATTTTCAATTCACTCCAAATGATCCCTATGACTATGATTCGGTGCAGGTGCCGGTGCTCGCTGATATGGTATGGCGAGGAGAACCTAAGAAACTTATGATGTGGGCTAACAGAAATGGTTACTTCTACGTACTGGACCGAACTAACGGTGAGTTTCTAGAAGGTAAACCTTATGTTCGGGTAAATTGGTCAAGTGGGCTTGATGAGAATGGACGTCCAATATCCACGCCGCAGCCGGAAGGTCAGCCTACGTATCCAGGCAATCAAGGAGGCACCAACTGGTATCCGCCTTCTTTTAGTCCCAGTACCGGGCTCTTCTATTTCAGTGCGTGGGAGAATTATGCCACTATCTACAGATCGGAAGAGTCTGAATATGTTCCTGGCCGCGCATTTTTAGGGGGCGGCTTTTCAGTCTTAGCGCCCTCGCCGGGAGCTCCAACCATTGGTATCGGTCGTACCAACCCTATCAACAATTGGACTAATGAAGTCGGTTATGCTGCCCTTAAGGCGATGGACCCTCAGACAGGAGAGGCTGTCTGGTCCTATAATCAGTTTGATGTAAGTGATAGTGGAATGTTAACAACGGCATCTGATTTGTTGTTCACGGGTGGTCGAGAGGGATATTTTCATGGAATCGATGCTCAGTCTGGCGAACTGTTGTGGAACGTAAACTTGGGAGGCCAAATTGTTATGGCTCCTGTTACTTACATGGTGGATGGCATCCAATATGTTTCAGTCATCTCTGGAAATAGCTTGTCAACATTTGCGTTAGAAAATTAAGGCGCCAGGTATTCTATTAAATGAATGAGTTAAAAAAAATAAAAAAATTAACTTTCTTTTTTTGGTTTCTTTCTGGAATTGCTATTGCGCAAGCTGACGATGCGCGCTTTTCTCCTAGTGAAGATTTTGAGATAGACTATAACTTTTTTAAGATGCCGCCAGGAAGGTCGATTGGTTCCACTGCCGGCATCTATCTGGGTCATGACGGTGCTAGCATCTGGATTTTCGACCGCTGTGGTGCAAATGACTGCGTAGGGTCGAATGTTAACCCGATAATGCAATTCGATTTAGATGGCAATCATTTACAAAGTTTTGGAGCTAACATATTTATCCGTCCTCATGGAATGCATATTGATACGGATGGAAATGTTTGGGTTACAGACGGCGAAGGCCCGAATGGAGAAGACCCTCGCCGCGAGGGGAAAGGCCATCAAGTGTTTAAATTTGGTCCAAGAGGTGATCTCTTAATGGAACTCGGTAAGGCTGGAATTTCGGGCGACGGTCAGTATGAGTTTAATCAACCGTCATCAGTTTTAGTTGCGCCTAACGGAGATATATTTATAGGAGATGGGCATGGAGGTAATTCAAATAGTCGCATAATGAAATATAACTCAAGGGGTGAATTCATTAAGACTTGGGGCGAGGCAGGTTCAGAACCGGGTAACTTTGCGGTGCCTCATGATCTTGCGATGGACGCCTCGGGGCGCCTTTTTGTTGGTGATAGGGGTAATAATCGTGTCCAGGTTTTCGATCAAGAAGGTAACTTTATACTCCAGTGGGAACAATTTGGTCGTCCAAGTGGGTTATTTATTGATGCGAACGATATGCTATATGTCACCGATTCGTCTTCAGAAAATAGTGGCCCAGCAGGATCGTCACGCAATAACTCTCTCTATGCTGAAGGTTTACGGGCGGCGAGTGTCAAAGACGGCTTTATCACGTTGTTTATCAAGGACCCCTATGAGAATGGGTCTCAGGAAGGGATAATGGTTGATAACGCCGGTAATATCTATGGCTCTCTGACCGCGGGTATGGCACTTCGAAAATACACTCTTAAGTAAAATTTTGTCACAAATCTGTCTAAGATTCTCCGCAGCCTAATATCATAAATTATTGATTAAGTTGACAATTAATAAGGTGTTAATCGCACAATTTGTTACGCATTCTTTTTGGTACCTATGTAATACTTGCCGCCCAGTAAATAGGGGTGTTTCAAATAGACGGATAATAGGTGCTCGCTTGTTTAGGTTATCTCGATCAGTTTTTCTCTGGCTTATGATTATTTTGAGCCACTTTGCTTATGCCCAAGATAATGTGGGCGTCGATTCCACTGTGGTTTACCAATCGGACTATTTTAGCGAATGGTCTCCAGTGACCGCTCAAGACATGCTTGATCGAATACCTGGCCTTACTGGTTCTCAAAGAGGCGGTTTTGGGGGTAGTAGTTTTAGCAGAAGTGGTGGCAGAGGAGGTCCTCCTGGGGGGTTTCGTGGCGGTGGAAGCGGAGGTAGGGGATTTGGCGGAGGTAGCCGAGGAAACGAGATACTTATCAATGGGAAAAGGACGGCTGGTAAAAATAATAGCACAGGCGGTCAGATAGCTAGAATAACAGCAGATCAAGTTGATTATATTGAGATCATCCGAGGTACATCTGGCGAATTGGATGTAAGAGGCAGTGGTCAGGTAATTAATGTGGTTCTTTTTGAGGCTTTTACTGACGCTGCGCTTCAGTATGAGTTAAATGCGGAACAGTCCGACAATAACACTGTGACACCAACAGGGAGTCTATCTCTAAGCGGAACGCTTGGCGGACTTGATTACCAAGTTGAGGCCACGGCTAGCGAAGATTATTTTAAGAATATTAGCAAAGAGAATTCTGTACTTGGAGATTTCTCGCCTAACGATAGGATCCTAGAAGAGCGTGCTACTGATGGCGGTGGCAGGACCATTAGCACTAACCTTGGTTATGAAATCAATCCAAACAACAGCGTAAGATTTAACGCTCAATTCATCAAAGGTTCTGGAGAAACAGATACCATTCGACGTACTACGGATTTAAAAGTTATTCCTAATGTAGATTTTTTCCAACGAGAAGAAAGCCCAGGGGAACAAGAAAATTGGGAAATTGGCGGAGACTATGAGTATTTAGCGCCTAGAGGGGATCGTTTTAAGGTGCTATTTATAAGTAATTCTTTTACCCAAGATAGAACGCGAGAACGCTGGGATATCATAGGTCAGGGTGCTGAGGACAAAAATCTCTTCTTGGACTCTGGAAGCGTAACTAAGGAGCGAATTATTCGTAGCTCCTACACTCTTGATCTTTTTGGGGATTCTCAAGACATAGAATTAGGTGCCGAACGAGCCCAGACTATCCTCGATTCAAACTTGGCTTTAGGTGTTCGGAGTAACAACGGAATTCCGTCGGCAGCTTTCGGAGGATTAGTCCCGGTGTCTGTCTCTAATTCTAATTCAACTGTTGAAGAAATGAGGTATGAGCCATTTGTAATTCATAATTGGATTATTAGCCCAAGAGCATCTCTTGAAACCTCGTTACTTTATGAAGATTCGGAAATATCTCAGAAAGGAGATGTATCAAAAAGTCGAGATTTTAGTTTTGTAAAACCCAAGGTGGATTTTAGGTATGACTTGACCCCAACAATTCAGTTAAGAGGGACAATTGAGAAAATCGTAGAACAATTAACTTTTAATGATTTTGTTGCTGCAACAGATGATCAAGATGAAGATTCTAATGTGCAGTTCGGAAATGAAAATTTAAGACAGCAATGGTACTGGAACTATGAATTCAATGCTGAATATAGATTGCCGAATGATATAGGGGTATTGAGCGGTCGACTTTACTATGAAGATTGGCATGACAGAATTGAGCGTATCGACGTTTCTCCTTCTGAAGATAATTTACAAGGCGCGAATGGAAACATTGGTGATGGAGAGAAATACGGAATAGACATTAATAGTAGTACCAGGATGCGCATGATTGGCCTGCCTAATTTGTTAATTACGGCCGGGATAAACGCTGAGGACTCAAAGATTACAGATCCCTTTCTAGGCATTGAACGGCGGATGCAATATAGCTGGAGAGGGAGAACAAATTTAAGTTTTCGCCACGATCTTCCGTCTAGGAATATTAATTGGGGGATGCGTTGGAGTAACGCTTTTGATGGTAATCGAAAAATTTATGATGTCACTGATATCGAACTTGTCGCCGGGGACCCTTTTTGGTCTATTTTTGTTGAATGGATCAGCCCTAAAAATATTACTTTCCGCCTAGACGCAAATCGCATCGTTAACGATGGTGAGTTTTGTCGTGAACGGCAACGTTTTATTGGCAGAATCTCCGGCGGTATTCTGGAGGAGATCGAAGACCAATGCGGTTCTTCAGGCCCTACGGTTGCATTAAAAATCACAGGGACGTTCTAGCAACCTCTACTTTTTCATGTAATAAATTAACACACAGTTAAGCCTTTTTTTGACGATAACTAGAGCTTTAAACATTATTAAAGGTGTTCCATGTGCCGCAGTTGTTCCCGTTTTTTACTTTCTTTTCTGATTTTAACTAGTTTTGCGCATATGGGTATTGCGCAAGAGAACGTCGGAGAAGAATCGACTGTCAGATATCCGGCAAGTTATTTTACTGAATGGGCGCCGGTGACGGCGCAGGATATGATGGATCGTATCCCCGGCCTTTCTTCAAATAGCAGTCGAGGCGGATTTGGCGGGGGTGGTCCGCCAGGCAGTTCGCGGGGTGGGCCACCTGGTAGTTCTCGCGGAGGTGGGGGTGGAGGTCGCGGTTTTGGTGGAGGCAGCCGTGAGACAGAAATTCTTATAAATGGCAAGCGCACTGCTGGCAAAAATAATAGTACAGGGGGTCAGTTAACTAGAATCATAGCGGACCAAGTAGACTATATCGAAATCATTCGAGGAACTTCGGGAGAACTCGATGTTCGTGGAAGCGGACAAGTAGTCAATGTTGTTCTTTTTGAAGAGTTCAGTGAGTCAACATTACAATATGATTTGAACGTGACTCAATCTGACAACAACACCGTAAAACCTAGAGGTGTATTTTCCTATAGTGGTCAGGCAGGTGGTCTTGGTTTTCTATTAAGCGCCACTGTCCTTGAGCCTCATTTCCAAAGTAGAAGTAAAGAAAATTCAGTGCTCGGAGATTTTTCCCCAAATGATCGAGTTCTAGAGGAGAGTGAGACAGGAGGGTTTGTAAAAACAATCAGCTCAAATCTCGATTATGAGATAAGCGGTGCAAGCAGCGCACGATTTAACGCACTTTGGCTTGATGGAAGTGGCGGTACGGAGCTAGTGAGGAATACTATAGACCTAAAGGGAGGCCCCACTATAGGATCTTTTCAAGAAGAAGACAGTCCAGCAAGTACCGAAAATTGGGAAATTGGCGGTGACTATGAATTTCTAACGGGTAGAGGGGATCGCTTTAAGATACTTTTCATTAGTAACTCCTTTACCCAGGCAAACACCCGTGAGCGTTATGATATTTTGGGTGAAGGCTTCAGAAAGAAAAATTTGTTCCTTGATTCTTGGAACAACACTAAAGAGCGCATAGTCCGCGGATCGTATACATTTGATATTTTTGAAAATCAGGATATTGAGGTCGGTGCGGAGAGGGCGCAAACCATATTAGATTCAACACTTGCTCTTGGCTTGGCAGGTGGCGAGGGTATTCCATCCGCCTTAACGGGAGGTCTTATTCCCGTGTCTTTAAGTAATGCAAACTCGATCGTTGAGGAAATGCGCTATGAGCCCTTTCTTATCCACAATTGGATTATTAGCCCACGCATGTCGTTAGAGACATCTGTTTTGTATGAGGACTCAAAGATAACGCAGCGAGGAGATGTCTCAAAAGAGCGCGACTTTGATTTTGTTAAGCCTAAAGTAGATTTTCGATATGATTTAACGCCGCAGCTTCAGTTAAGGGGAACTATTGAAAAAGTCGTAGAGCAATTAACCTTCAATGATTTTGTTGCTGCCACGGATGATCAAGATGAAGATTCAAATGTCCAAGCTGGAAATGCTAACTTGCGCCAAGAGTGGTATTGGAATTACGAGGTTAACGCCGAATATAGACTACCAAATGATGTAGGTGTTGTTAGTGGGCGACTGTACTATGAAGATTGGCATGACAGAATTGAGAGGATGGACGTAACCGTAGATGAAAACCAGCTGCAAAGTGCGAATGGAAATATTGGTGACGGCGAAAAATATGGATTAGAACTTAGAGGGAGCCTCCGCATGCGAATGATAGGCTTACCAAACCTTTTGGTTACTGCGACTCAGGAAATGGAAGATTCAAAAATTAGAGATCCTTTTCTTGGAGTAGACCGAAGAATGCTTGGTAGTTGGCGTGGGCGCAATGTCTTTGGGTTTAGGCATGATTTGCCAAGTCTAAGTGTGAACTATGGCCTCAATTGGAGCAATATATTTGATGGCAGCCGAACAAGATACGATATAGATGATATCGAATACGGAGCAGCAGACCCTTTTTGGACCTCTTTTGTGGAATGGGTAAGCCCTAGCAACATAACATTCAGATTGGATGCACAAAGGATAGTCAACAATGGTGAGTTTTGTCGCGAGAGGCAGCGGTTTGTAGGTAGAATTTCTAGTGGTATCGTAGAAGAAATTGAAGATCAATGTTATACCTCCGGCTCTGTTTTTTCTTTGAGAGTCACGGGGACTTTCTAAAAACAGAATAATCAAATTTTTTTTAAATTTATTGTGGAATTTAACAGTCTTAATGTCTCGGTTTTTCCTTTGTTTTAGTCTCGTATTCGCGCTATTTCTCATTAGCGTTGCTGACACAGTTTTTGCTCAAGAGAATGTCGGGGAAGAGTCGACCATTAGGTATCCAGCTGGTTACTTTTCTGAATGGGCGCCCGTTACGGCTCAAGATATGCTCGATCGAATTCCTGGACTAGATGTTGGCAATAGCGGTTTTGGAGGTAGCAGCTCGCGTGGGCCTTCTTCCAGTAGGAGTCGCGGAGGATCTTCGGGAAGAGGAGGTGGTAGAGGGTTCGGTGGTGGTAGTCGTAATACCGAGATCTTAATCAACGGCAAGAGAACAGCTGGCAAAAATAATAGTACCGGTGGTCAGTTGAGCCGAATAACTTCTGGGCAGGTAGATCGGATCGAGATTATACGTGGAACTTCGGGTGAGCTAGACGTTCGAGGTAGCGGCCAGGTAGTGAATGTGGTGTTGAATGAGCAATTTAATGAGGCTTCGCTTCAATATGACTTTAATGCAGAGCAGTCTCGAGATAATACTCTCAAACCGGGCGCTGAAATTTCTTATAACGGACAAAGAGGTGGATTAAATTATCAAGCTAGCGTTAGAGCGTTTGACCCTTATTTTTATACGATAAGTCGGGAGTATTCTATGTTGGGAGATTTTTCGCCGAACGACAAAATACTTGAAATTCGGAAGGGAGACCCTGGGGGAGGCGCTTTAACGACGAATCTGGACTATGAAATTAATCAAAATAGTAGCGCGAGATTCAATGCAACATGGACCGATGGCAGATCGACAAACGATACGCTTAGGAAAACTACGAATTTAAAAGTTAGCCCACATGTCGAGAACTTCCAAATAGAAAATTCTCCAGGGATATATAAAAATTGGGAGGTTGGTGGCGATTATGAATTCAACACTGTTGCTGGTAGTCGCTGGAAGATTTTATTTATAACTAATTCTCTAGTTAGGGCTAATACTAGAGAGCGCTATGATGTTCTTGGAGAGTCTTCCCAGGAAAAAAACTTGTACCTTGATTCGTGGAATGAAACCAAAGAGCGCATTGTTAGGGGCTCCTATACTTTTGATATTTTCAAAGATCAAGATATAGAGATCGGAGCAGAGAGAGCACAGACTATCTTAGATTCGAAACTAGCCCTAGGGATATCGGGGATTGAGGGAACCCCCTCTCCTGCAGTCGGGGGATTAATACCGATGCCGGTCAGTAATGCGAACTCAACGGTAGAAGAAATGCGCTATGAGCCTTTCATTATTCACAACTGGATTTTTAATGCGAGAACATCTCTTGAAACGTCAATTCTTTATGAAGACTCTGAAATTACTCAACGTGGCGATATTGCAAAACAACGAGACTTTAGTTTTGTGAAACCCAAAGTAGACTTTCGTTATGATTTGACACCGCAGCTCCAATTAAGGGGTATGATTGAAAAAATTGTTGAACAATTGACCTTCAATGATTTCGTAGCAGCTAGCGATGACCAAGATGAGGATTCTAATGTTCAAGCTGGCAATGCAAATTTGCGCCAAGAATGGTTCTGGAATTATGAAATTAATGCCGAATATCGTCTTCCCAACGACATCGGGGTATTAAGTGGAAGAGTCTATTATGAAGATTGGCATGATCGGATAGAGCGCATAGATGTCACGGTAGATGAGAGCCAGTTGCAAAGTGCAAACGGTAATATAGGAGACGGGGAGAGATATGGCCTTAACGTCAGCGCGAGTATGCGAATGCGGATGATAGGAATGCCGAACTTGCTTGTTAGTGCGAGTGCGATTGTGGAGGATACTAAAGTAATAGACCCCATCTTAGGAGATGAGAGAAGAATGATGGGTATGCCATGGCGCGGGCGTAGCAATTGGGCTTTTAGGCATGATCTACCAAGTTTAAACCTTAATTACGGGATGAATTTGCAGGATAGTTTTGATGGTGGGCGATTAAGATACGATATCGATGACATTGAATACGGTAGCGGAGATCCCTTTTGGGGTGCATTTGTGGAATGGATCGGTCCACAAAATATCACTTTTCGGCTGGAGGCTCAGCAGATTATTGAAAAAGCCAAGATGTGCCGAGAGCGTCACCGGTTTGTAGGAAGAATTTCTAGTGGCATACTCGAGGAAATTGAAGATCAGTGCAGCCGCTCAGGGCCTATCATCTCATTAAAAATGACTGGGACCTTCTGATTATTTCGTTTTATGATGCTAGTATCTGAGCGACAATTTGCAACATTTTAGAGTCGCCTAAGAGGACTGAATTGTGGCAGGATAAAGGGTCTAGAATTTGATTAAGGCGAATTACGGTCACTCGATTAAGTTGTTAGAATGGTTATGCTTTTTTTTGGTAATCGAAAAAACTGAGAAGTAGGAGAGGAAAATTGAAAACTCTAGTTATAAAAAGGGTTTTATCAGGGTTGGCAGCCTTCTTTATTGCGCTTCCAATACTCGTAAATGCTCAAGACTCTATTGAATGGTTTACCTTAGGTAACGACCACGCACATACGCGTTATACCCCGGCTGACGAGATTAATACTGATAATTTCAGTGATCTTGAGGTCGCTTGGGAATGGGATGGAGCTAGTTTTGGCGCCGTTAGTGGTCGCTCGACGCCTTCTTATATCGATGGCAAACTATTTACTGTTGCTGGTTACAATCGCCACGTAATTGCTATTGATCCTAAGACCGGTGAGACAATTTGGTCCTATCGCGAGCCAAAGACACCGAGAGCCGAATACTCCATGAGAGCAGATTATGGTAAAGGCGTTGCCTATGCTGAAGTGGACGGACGTGGTGTGGTGATTATAATTTCACCAGGGTTCTTTATGACGGCACTCGATGCCGATACTGGAATTCCGCTCGAAAATTGGGGTACTCCCGTACCGATTGATGGATTTCCGTCTACGGGCGTTATTGACCTGATGAAGGATCTTGATCACCCTTATGATCCTTACGAAGGTATTCCCTTGGAAACAGGATACATAACTTCCTCTTCACCACCTATTGTGGTTAATGACACGATTGTTGTTGGTAATTCAGCAGAACAGGGTTATCACCAAGCGCGTATAGAGAATGTACCAGGTGACATTCTGGGCTATGACGTTAGGACCGGAGAGTTTAAGTGGAAATTTAATGTGATTCCTAAGCCTGGTGAATATGGACATGAGACGTGGGAGAACGATGCGTGGGAATGGACTGGAGATGTCTCTTCTTGGGCGCCACTTTCCGCTGACTTAGAGAACGACTTGGTATTTATTCCTACGAATAGCGCAACCATTGATTATTACGGTGGTTTTAGGCCTGGAGATAACCTCTATGGCGCAAGTATTATTGCACTTAATGCTAGTACAGGTGAGAGAGCCTGGCACTTTCAGTTTGTGCATCATGAAATTTGGAACTTCGATACCCCTACTGCGCCGGTCGTATTAGATGTCAATGTGGATGGTCGAGATATTCCTGCAGTAGTGCAAGCG
>JAQWTK010000066.1 GCA_029242705.1 Gammaproteobacteria bacterium
ATGGGCCTTTCAGGCCCAGCTCCGTCAACTTCTCTTGCAAATCAGTAATATAGCGACGCATCAAGGGCAATACATAGGCAGTTGCAACAGCCGTACAGGTGCGCTCGTATTCCCGAATTTCGGGAGCGACTACCGTTGATATTGTCACGGGTAGATCAGGGTAGTCGGCAAGTATAATGTCACTAGAACGTTTCTCGTGCTCTGCATTGATATAAGCATTTATGAAACAAACCGCTATCGCATCGACTCCTTGTGCAACCAGTTCATCGCTCGCCGCCTTCAATCCAGCCTCATCCAGTTCGACTAGAATTTCACCATCCGAACCAACACGTTCGTTAACCGTAAGACGCAGATTGCGAGGCACTAAAGGCTCAGGCTTCTCGAGGAACAAATCATACAGGTCGTAGCGCATTTCATGCCCCACTTCCAATACGTCACGGAAACCACTGCTAGTAATTAACCCAACCTTTGCTCCAAGACGTTCGATAACCGCGTTAGTAACCAGGGTCGTACCATGTACGATACCATCGAGCCCCGATATTTCGACCGCTGCTTCGCGGGCAATGCGCGCCACCCCTTCACAGATCGCTTTACCGGGATCAGTTGGCGTCGTTAACTGCTTACCGGTAAATATCATATCCCGGTGTTCGTCGACCAATACAAAGTCTGTAAAGGTGCCACCAACATCAACACCTATTCTAATTCTTTTCTGCATTTCAGAATTACTCTACTACAAAATTCAGGTGACTACTTGGATGTTGGCGCCTTCAATGCCTCATACCCATATTCAGATTTCGCTGCTGCTATTGAAATATAACCAGCATCAATATCTTGCTGGATAGAAGCTGGATCGCGCGCTTGGGGTTTCCCAAATCCACCACCACCAGGAAAGTGCAGCTTTAATAACTCACCTGGTTTCAAAACAGCACGAGACTTTAGATGAGCATGAGATCCATCGCTCAGTTCCACTTTCGAGAGGGAACCGTTTTTACCTCCGAGAATACCCATTGGGGGATATTTCCCGCGGTCAGCTAATGTCGACAAATTGACAGGGGATTCGGATAACACTTCGATTTCAATGTCCTGCCCTAAACCACCGCGGAATTCGCCAGCACCACCGGAGTCTGTTGCCAATTCCTTTTTCCACACACGCAATGGTGATGCGCTTTCAAGCGCCTCGATGCTGCCAACTCCAGTATTCGACGGGAACGCCGTACAGGCATAGCCGTCCATTCGGTGATTCGCGCCCAAGCCACCACAGGCAAACAGAACTTGATTAAACCTATTACCTTCACGGTCAACACCACCATAGACCGTACGCAATGTTGGCGAGCTACCTGAGTCCGCACTCACTTTATCGGGAACAACTTGGGCCAGGCATCTGTAGATAACACCAGGCAAAAAATGCCCGGTTAAATGACGCGCTGCGGTTGGCGCGGGTGAAGTCGGATTAAGTATGCATCCCTCAGGGGCTAATATGGTAACTGGCAAAAACGAACCCTCATTACGTGGGCTATCGGGGTCGAGTGCGCACTTGATGGGATAAGTTGCATACGAATAGGTGTATTTCAATACCGAATTAATACCACGGGCTATCTGCGGCGAAGTACCATCAAAATCGAGATGAAGGTCAGAACCTCTAATTGTGAGTTCACATTCAATATGCGTCTCTTCATCATCAAAACCGTCAGCATCAACCGAGGCATGCCAACTACCATCCGGTACGGCTTCAATCGCTTTTCTCATTGCCTGCTCAGCTCGGCTACGTAATGCTGCGGATAAAGTAGTGAGTTCATCTAGTCCGGTGTCTTCAAGAAATTGCTGGACACCTCTAGCACAAACCCGTTGCGCAGCTACCTGGGCGTAGATATCACCAATTACTTGATCCGGGACACGGACATTCGAGCGAATCGTTTCGCCCACAAATGGGTCCTCAATATTCTCACGAAGGAATTTTACCGGCATGATGCGCAAACCCTCCTCCACCAGTTCGCGACAATCAGATCCCCAGCCTGCACCTCCAATATCCGGAAGGTGTGCAATAGAACCCGAGAATGCGACCAGCTTATCTTTATAATAAATAGGTGAAGCCATCGTGATATCTGGCAAATGGCCAGAACCAATCCACGGGTCGTTAGTTATGATGCAATCACCAGGACGCCACTCGTCGAGCGGAATCCGGTCGATAAAATCTCGCACAGCACTTGGTAACATTCCGACAAATGATGGTATGCCCCCGGTATTCTCTGCCAGGCAGTTGCAATCGGCATCCATTAGCACAGTGGCAAAGTCATTGGATTCACGCACCAATGTCGAAAATGCCGTGCGCAAAAGCGCCGCTGCGGACTCATCGGCTACAGATATCAACCTGGACCATAGAATTTCCAAGGTTACTGGGTCAAAATCAGTTTTTAATTTTTCAGTCACGGTGAGTGTCTTCTCATCTTTGAAATGTCGCCACCGCTCAGTTAGGGGTAATACATCAATTACTTGTATTCATTATGTATAAACGTTAATTTATACAATTGAATAAACTCAGTCAAGGTAAGATTACCCCTAGACGCGTCGTTCGTTTGCTAGACCTGACGATCAGGCGGGTATAGTTTATGGTATGGATTCTAGAGTTTAGTTCTTTTTACTGAAGAACAACACTATGTTACTGAAGAACAACACTTGGCCAATAGGAGAACATTTGGTGAGTGAGATAGTAAAATTTTTTATCGCGGGGGAATGGACCACTGGTAGCGGCGAACCATTTGCTTCGATAAACCCTGCTAACGGTGAGGAAATTGCAAAGATTGGCGGAGCATCTCCGTCTGATCTTGAAATTGCAGTTAAAGGCGCAAATCAAGCGCTCGAAAATCCTGAATGGCGGGATCTGCGGCGGCATTTACGTGCCCGATTTCTCTACCGTATGGGTGAGTTGATTGATGCGAACGCTGAAAAACTGAGTCAGATTCAAATGTCTGATAACGGCAAAACCATAGGTGAATGTCGAAAAATGATCGCTGATGCGGCAAACTGCTTTCGATACTATGCTGGAATTTGCGAAACCATAGAAGATATTGTTACCCCTTCCCGGGGTGACTATCTATCAATCGCTGTAAGCGAACCCATAGGTATTATCGGCGCGATTACTCCCTGGAATTCACCAGCCCTTCTTGAAGCAAACAAACTCGCACCAATCCTGGCTGCAGGTAATTGCGCAATTCTCAAACCTTCTGAAGTCACTTCCCTCATCGCGCTCGAATATGCCCGTATAGGTGAACAAGCCGGCCTGCCGCCAGGTGTTCTGTCGGTTATAACAGGTGCTGGCGATATAGGTCGCTCGATGGTTGAACATCCTGATATCGGTATGATTAGCTTTACCGGTGGATTAGTAGCAGGGAAGAGAATCGCTGAACGCGCTGGCGCGTTATTAAAGCCGGTTGTGTTAGAACTGGGAGGCAAATCACCTAATATAGTGTTTGCGGATGCTGATTTTGATGCTGCTCTGAATGGTGTGGCGAGTGGGATATTTTCTGGCGCCGGGCAATCCTGTGTCGCCGGCTCGCGAGTATTCATAGAACGCTCTATTTACGATTCATTTGTCTCCGAATTGGTCAAACGGGCGAAAGAATTAGTTTTAGGCTCTCCCGATGCAGAATCAACTGATTTAGGCCCTCTGGCCAACTTTCAACACCGCGATTTAGTGCATAGTCACATTACCCGTGCAAAGGAGCAGGGTGCAACTGTGCTTTGCGGTGGAGAAATACCGAAAACTGAAAAGCTTTCAGCTGGCGCTTATTATCCTGCTACAGTGATTAGCAATGTAAGCAATCAATCCGGCATCTGTCAGGAAGAAGTATTTGGCCCTGTCGCAGTGGTACTACCATTTGAAGACGAGGAGGATTTACTAAATCAAGCCAATGACACGATTCATGGACTTGCATCCGGAATTTGGACAAGTAATCAAAAGCGATCCTGGCGTATTGCCCGCGGACTGAAAGCGGGTACAGTTTGGATCAATACCTACAAACAGCAATCAATATCGACGCCATTTGGCGGGTACAAGGAAAGCGGGCTGGGGCGAGAAAAAGGAACGCAAGGAATGCGCATTTACATGCAAACCAAAGCAGTTATTTGGGCAAACTAAAGGACAACCCTCAGCTGCTTAGTGATTGAGCTTATCTTTGCTCAAGTTCTTCGTTCAATATAGATTCAACTCGAGTCAATCCAGAATTACGTACATGTTTTTCCGCGGCCAATTTGGCGGCCTCTGGATCTCGCGCTCGCAATGCGCGAAATATTTTGCGGTGTTCTTTTTGGGCTGAGTCCCAACGCGAATCCGAGCGATATATAGGCTTCCATATCAAAATTTTCGCAGTATCGATTACACCCAAGGATTGCTTTAGAAACCGGTTCCCTGAGATATCCACTATCATTTGGTGAAACTCCTCATTGGCACTACCTAACTCACTCCCTGATTGCGCTCGGCCTTCCTCTAACTTCAAAAGACTTTCATCTAAACGCTCAATGTCCTTGTCCGAAACTAATCTGGCCGCCATCTCGGCGGCGAGGCCCTCTAGCAATTCTCGATAAACATAGAATTCCGAAACCTGCCTTCGGCTCAAACTGGCCACTGTAATGCCTTTCCAGGGCTCGATTACGATTAGTCCCTCAGCTTCCAGAATCCTCATCGCCTCTCTGATGGGAGTGCGACTAACATTGAGAAACTCGGCTATCGTCCCCTCTTTCAGCCTCTCACCCGGCTGATATCGACCTTCCGCAATGCCATCTCGAATATGGTTCCGCACCTCGTCAGTCAGTGAGCGCCTTCGCGGTTTTGATTCGAACATAGCCATAACAATTGCTTCCAACCCCTAAAATCTTAAGACTATTATACATACTGATTCCATCGAGCGTACTTTGGATTTACAAAGTATTAGATTCCTACACAAGAATTGATATTAACTCGCTGGCTTCTTGGGCTATGACCGTCTATTAAGCACAGATATTTAGGCCGAGTTGCAAAGCAGGCGGGCAGCTAAATCACCATCCCATATAGCTTTAGTCATAGCTGATCCTCTTGAAGTTACAGTCGCAACAAGGTATTTTATACAATTGAATACTAATCGAGTACTGAATTAGCAGTACAGTTCATAATTTCAACGCTGGGAAACTTCTCATGTCATTCTCGGTACCTTTCACTGCTCATGAGCCTTGCAACATTCCGAAGAGCTATCGAGTTCTGGCCTCAAAAAGCGTCGAAAGGGAAACTTTAAGCAGCAGTATTGAGGCGGACGCCTTGGTGGTTGGTGCAGGAATTACTGGCAATACGCTAGCTATTCACCTTGCCGAAGCAGGAAAATCCGTAGTACAGCTCGAAGCTAAAGTGCCGGGCTGGGGCGGATCAGGTCGCGCTTTCGGCTCAGTTGTGCCCTGTCACAAAAATACCGAACCAGCAATTATTCGCCACTACGGAGAACAACGCGGAACTCGGGTTATCGATGCCATTGCACAGGGCCCCGCTCTCGTTGCAGATCTTCTGAAACGCCACAATATCGACGCAGCTTTTGACAGTGGTGGTTGGGCGTTTGGCGCTCATACGAAAGCATTCGAAAAAACACTACAAAAACGCGCTGAGTATTGGCAATCAAGAGGTGCCGATGTCGAATACCTGGACGCGCAAAAATTTAGCAGACTCATTGGCAGTGACTACTATCAAGCTGGTATTGTTGATAGGCGCGCTTTATCCATTAATCCATTAGCCTATGCTCGAGGACTATTCGAAGCCGCTCATGAAATAGGAGTTAGCCAATACACGAATTCTCCGGCTGTAAGGCTAAAACAAAAGGAATCTGGAAATTGGCAAGTGGCGACTCCCCATGGCAAAGTTGAATGTCAGAACATTTACATTTGCACAAACGCTTATACCAAAGGTATTTGGCCAGGGCTCGAAAAAGGCTTCGTTCCTGTGCGAGGGTGGGGAGCAACTACTACAACGATTGATTCTGAAGTATTAGCTGACATTCTCCCCGAAAACCATTTCATTACTGACACTCGACAACTCTGGTCTGGAATCAGAAAGCTTCCAAGTGATCAGATGCATCTTGGAATCGGCGGACCCGCAGTTCGCACGAATGGAAAAGCTGATCTAAAGACCGCTAGCAAACGCCTCAAAGAAGTATACCCCTCGCTTAAGTCTATAGAATGGAAAGAAAGCTGGAGTGGCTGGATTGCAGTCAGCACTGACCAATTTCCTCGAATTCTTCGTCTTGCCAATGGTGTATGGGCAGCTCACGGGTACAGCGGAAGAGGTCTAGCTATGGCTACCTTGCTTGGCAAAGAGCTTAGCTTTTGCAATGTTGAATCTGATCTTGAGAATTTAATCCTGCCAGTGGAAAAACTCTCACGCATTCCTTTTCACAAACTATCACCATTTGGGGCTGCGATGCTGCTTCGTTGGTACGCATTTACGGACTATTTGGGAGTGCAAAACAGATAGACGTGCTCAAAATCAAGAACAGTTCTGAAAATAGATAGTAAGCTAAACATTTTGATCCGAGCTGCAACGGCTTTAGGCGTAGGATTAACCGGCAGGTAAAGAGGCAGAAAGTTGAATGTCGGAGCCCATTCGAACTCAACGAACAGTATCCGGATAGTTATATTTCAGCTAACGCTTCCTCTGCAATCAAAGATTCTTTACACTAGCACTGAATGAAAAAACCCAAGCACTCCGAACCTGCGAAATCATCTCAAAATATGCCTCTCACGGAGCAGGCCCTGGTCTATCTTCGTGATGCTATTCGCACTGGTAAACTCAACCCCGGGCAAGAAATTGATTATGCAGGGCTGGCTCAAGAACTCAGCATGAGTCGTACACCTATTCGTGAATCGGTTCGCCAGCTATTGACCGAGGGTCTGCTTGAGTTAATGCCCGGCCGCACAGTTTGTGTCACTCAAGTATCTTCTGAAGAAGCGGAAAGCTTTTATCAGGTTCTCCACGATCTTGAAATTGCTGCGGCTCGTGCCGCCGCTGTACATATTTCAGACTTAGAAATAAAAATGCTAAAAGCGAACTTATCGATATTTAACGACTCAAAAAATGAGCCTGAGAAACTCTCTCAAATTGATAGTCAATTCCATAATCTGATTTATGGAGCTTGCAATAATAAGTATTTGTCTCAAACGCTGAAAGTCTTACGCATTAGAATCGGGCTACTGAAAGTACAATCATTTGACAAACCCGCACGCATTAAAAGCGCATACAGAGAGCATATGGAAATTTTCAAGGCGCTCAAATCTCACGATCCAAATTTGGCAGAAAAAGCTATTTCCAAGCACATTTCCAATGCACGTAAGTACAGGTTGTCACTTCTCTAGTCAAAGTCTGTTGCCAACTTGAATTTTCTCCACGCATTGCAAATTACCTCAGCTTCAACCTTCTCGCTAAAGCGCGTTAAAATTTAGCACATCTCCAAAATTTAACTAATCAATTACCTGTTTTTGCGTCAGACTGAGTAGGTATATTAGAATGACAAGCCCAGTAAAAAGAAAAAGGAATCCGGATAAATAAAGGGCATATTGAAGGCTATACAAATCTGCTGCATAACCAAATATTGGAGATGTAGAAGCGAAGAAAACGCGGATAATAAAACTCCTAATAGACATCACGGTTGCTCTCATATTAGAAGGTGTATGTCTGTTCATATAATCGCGAAGCACTGGCGTCGCAACTCCACGGGTAAGGTAAAAAAGTAGTAGAATCAATAGCCCCCACAACGACCCGATATAAGCAGCAGTGAGATAGCACGTCATAATTAGTAAAAAAATTAGACTAAGCAGTGTTTCCGTGTTTACTTTCCTCTCTATTATATGGGCATAGAAAGAAGGAAGCGCAACTGCCAAATTAAGCCCTGCGCCTATTAGTCCAAAATAGACTACTTCAACATCAAGCTGCTCAAAGTATGGTTGAACAAACCAGGCCATAGTTAAAGTCGTCACTCCAATAATTGCCGAGTAACAGATGTAAGCTCTTAGTAATTTGTTCTCCAAAACTGCAAAGCGAAATATATTCCTCATATTCTTCCAGGGCTTGCTTCTACCATCTATCAAACGGTGAAACCGAGGCTCAATTAGCAGAAGAGCGGTTACAAAACCAACAAAAGCAATGCCTACCTGGTAATAAAAGGGGGTTCTTAAACTAATCTCAGCTATAAATCCTCCAACTACAAAAGCCATAGCTTCAGCAAAATTTCCCATGGAAATTGTTCTTCCCTCTAGTTTAATAAAATCATCAGTTCGATTTAGTTGAACTAAAGTATCGTACATCAATGCTGTATCTGATCCCGAAGTAAAGCTTTGACCTATACCTAAACACAGGGCTGCCAATAAAAACCCATCGAAACCAAAAGAAAAAGCATAGGTTATAATTCCTAAAAGTCCGAAAAATGTTCCTATTATTAATGAGTTTTTTCTCCCTAAAACATCTGCGACGTATCCTGAAGGTATTTCAATAAGAGCTATTGTTACAGAATAAATTGCCTGAATTAGGAATAGATCACTAATGGCTAAACCATTCTCTTCGTAGAAGAGCCAGATGACTGGCATGAAAAGCGTCATCCATTTGGATGCCTTTATGATATAGAGTTTCCAGATGTTTGAAGTAAGACTCATAAGAAAGAAAGGATAGTGTGAATCACGGACTTATTTGCATTTGGGTCCAATCTGGATAACTTTAATAAACACATTTTGACATACGAGCACATCCTATTTTTATTACTCTATTACTCTGCCGAACGTTCATATTAGCATATAGAGAAGACAGATATTTCAACAGCAAGGCAACTGCCTTTTTGTGATTCTATTAAATTTAAAATATGAATCTTCCCAAAATTAATAGTGCCACTTATACTTCTTAATATATTCATTCATGAATAGTTGTAATTCGGCAGCAATTAATTCGAGTAATTTAGAGTAAGCTTTAGGAGACAAACCCAAAACGCTCAAGAAAGAACGATCATAGAAAACTTAGCAAACTACAATTATTTATCAGTCCAAACACATTTAATTCTAAAGAGAGTTGACCACGTTAATGATTAATAGGAAAAACGCAACGGGGCTAGCCTTCGATTCTCAGTCTAACAATGAGTTAGCAGGCCAGGCAGGTCTTGAATGAATTTGTTCAAACGAACGCAGACCTCTATGGACGAATTTCTGCGCTCGCTTTCCTTTAAGGTTGAGTTCGTCCCTCAAATTAATAGGCTATGCTCGGAAACAACATAAATCCTTCCTCTTGTCGCGCCTCGACGTCCGACCGCATGTAGATCCCGCACAGCGCGTTGTGCCGCTTGCACGCAGCTCCGACTTTCTCGATCGCCGCTATCACTTCGGGCGCGTTAGAATTCGGCCCCGGGTTACCGACGCCTAGCGCCAAACTCAGATCGGCGGGGCCGATCAACAAACCACCCAGACCGGGTACCTGAAGGATCGCGTCGATGTTGTCGACTATTTCTCGGGTTTCTACCATGGCTATTGCTAGAAGTTCGCCATTCGGGTTGAGTGGCCATACGTCGGCCTTGCTTGAATATTCCTGACTCTCGACGTTCCAGACGCGCATCGCGGTGCTTGGCCCCCAACCCCGCTGGCCCGATGGTTCAGGGTACTCGGCACCACTTTGCGGCGGATATCGCATTGCCCGGATGAGCTTGGTGACGTCGGCTGGGGTTTTTACTTGTGGCAGGACGATACCCATCGCCCCAACGTCGAGCATCTGTTTGACGTAATGACCATAGTCCTGATTCGCTTCGTAAGGAATACGAACGATCGGGGTCAATCCCGGTCTCGACGCACCTTTGAACTCGATCTCATTGAGGAATGACTCGAATTCGTCCATCTGGAAGGCATTGTGTTCCAGATCATTGAGCTGCCAATGTTCGCCTACCAGGGAAGGTTCGCCATTCTCGAACTGCTCGATGATTTTGTTCAGGCGGCCACTCGCTCCCTGCTGCGCCCAAGACAGCGGCGCGAACACCGCGCCTAAGACAATTGCCGTACTGACGGCCCAGTAGATGTTGAGTCCTGACGTCTTCCTGTCTTTCCCATCTCTCATGATTCTTCCCCAGCCAAATTTATGAAATAGTGTTGAGTAACACTGAGGACTACGAGTAACGAGAGGAAAAGAGTTTCCGGTATAAAGAGGCTGTGAGCATCAAATACAACAATTAATAAGAGAGAAAGAATTACCGTCATACTGGAGAATTTATTACGTTGCATAGTTTGACCTTCGAAAGTGGGCAGTTAGCTGCAGTTTTGATTGTATTATGCAATCGTATAATAGTATATCCGAAAATTCTAGATGTCGTCTCCGATTTAAAATTTGCTCACCGTTCATCCAATACAGTATGCATAAAGGTGCGATGGAACCTACTGGGCAAAGTGGGGGGTATCCCCGGGGTGGGGTCTGCTAGGCAGCCTTAATATAAAGAAAGGGGCGGGTCTAATTCTTAGGCCAAATTTGGACCACTGCGCGACAACTAACTACGACTCAAAACTAACCACTACCATGTGATTGTAAAGACTTAGTAAATAGAAAAGCATTTGAGAACGCTCAATCGATGGAGGGATCCGCATAAGTCAATGCCAGAACAGCAAATGCAGTGGCGGCGTCGGTCAACATGAATCCTCGTTCGGACGTTGGCTCATGCTCTTTGTTCAGTGACGAGGCAGGCCAGTAGCCTTCAGTTGGATTCTGGTTTTTCACCAACCAATCGAGAGCCTTACCGAGATTCTGTTGGCTGGGCGAAACGCCGGATTTCTGGAGGGCGAACGCGATCAATCCGGTGGCATAGGCATCGCTTCCGGGAGCAGCGCGGTATCCGTCCTCTCGATCCCACGATCCCAATGAGGTGAGAGTCCAGCCGCCATCGTTATTCTGCAGATGCAGGATTCCATCGACGATGAGTCGGCTCTGTTCTTCCGTAAGCAGACCCGACAACTCGGAGGAGGCCCACAGCAACATGACCCGGTCGAAGGGCGAGCGGTCTGCGTAATTCTCAAGTAAATATTCCCTGAGCGATGCAAGCTGACCCTCGATCTCAGTGGAACTTGCGTACCGATTCGGAGCAATGCCGACGGCAATGGCGGCCAGCGCAGCGCCGAAGTAGGCCGCGCCCTCCGATTCCCACGGAGCGAGGTCGAAGTACAACCAAGCCCAAGCACCAGCTCCGTCGCCCCGGGTAAACTGGAGCTTCCACAGGTTCTCGAACGCCTTTTTTGTTTCAGCGTTCAGATGCCCTTCCCGTGCATCACGATTGGAGAGGACCAGCGCGTTCAGGATCGACTCAGTGCCCCTCGACTCACTCGTCTTGGGAAGACCGAATCTCTGATCGGGGTAGTAAGGATTGGTCTCATTCCACAGGGCCACGCGCCTGGAAACGTCATCTTGCAGTTCCGTTTCTGGAAAGGTAAGGCTAGTCTCCCCGAGAGCAGCGCGCAGCGCGGGGCGAGCCAGTGCGTATGGCACCGTTGTGTGACAGGAAGCGCAGGAGGTATCGTGGTCGCGGTCTGAGACGGACCAGTTTTTCCACCAGCTTGCTCGATCGTCGAGGTAGGTAGCTGCAGCCTTCTGATCCCAGGCGGCCGACCGGGCAGTAGGTGTCTGGGAATCGGCCCGCGAGAATCCAAGAGTGAGGCACACCCCGAGTACGCATAATAAAGTGGTTCTGATTATGACTTCTCTCCGGCTACTGGAATCAAGTGGTAGCATGCACGCTCCTGAGGACATTTACAATGCAATAAAGCCCTAAATTATAGGGCTTTGAGGACTTCTTTGAGATTCTCCAGAGTTCACTGGAGCAATGTTTGGTAGCTATGAGTACCATTGAATAGTACCTTTAAACCATTGATTATATAATGCATTATAAATTGAATTAATATAAGTAACCCCAGAAGTACCCCCACATCGTTTTGTTACCTCACCCCCTTCTTTATATTAGGGCCAGCTAGCAGACCCGACCCCGGGGTACCCGCCACTTTCCCAATTAGGGTCCATCTGTGCGTATTACATATTATTCTGGACGAACGGTTAGGTATTTTTGAGGTGTTTCCTTACACTAAACCGAGTATCTTCTGGGTATGAATATAAAAAAACAATTGGCAGTGCTTTTTGCATCATTTGCTCTACTTCTCCGTTGCTGCTAATGCTGGCGAAACCTCTGGTAGGGGCCTATAAATTTACCCGATGGACAACGCAAGAGGACGCAGCAGATGACACGTAACCTAAAACACTCCACGCAACTTGGCAGCTTGCTACTCTCCACGGCTCTAATATGCTCTTTCGCACAGGCCCAAAACACCGTTCGCCCCGACCTGGAGGGTGTCTGGAGCAATGCTTCGCTGACCAATCTCACGCGCCGATCGGGTTTGGATACATTGGTGGTGACGCCTGAAGACGCCCGAGTTATTGCTGCCAGCATACCGATCGGTGGCATTGAGGGTGGCTTCGATGAGGATGATGGTGTCAATAACACGCCTGAGGCAGGCGCGGAAGATTTCGGCGCAAGAGCATATAATCACTTCTGGGTGGACCCTGGCTCTAGTCTTGCTCTGGTGAAGGGCGAGTTTCGAACTTCTTACATAATCAATCCGGAGAACGGGCAGGTGCCACGTCTGGAAAACCCGACTGCGGACTATCGGCGCACTAGTTTCGGCAGTCGCTATGTCACCGGCATCGGTAATGCTGACGGCCACGAGGCCCTGCCTCTTTCTGAGCGCTGTATTCTTTCCGAAGGCAGAGCTGGTCCAGCGATGCAGAGCGGTTTGTACAATAACAACTATGAGTTCGTGCAGACTGGTGATTATGTGATGATCAACGTAGAACAGATGCACGATGCGCGAATCATTCCTATCTTTGACTCGCCTGCGG
>JAQWTK010000068.1 GCA_029242705.1 Gammaproteobacteria bacterium
ACAAAGAAGAAGAAATCAGCAAACTGTGGAGCGGAAATTTACTGGCTGTTATGGATGAAGTTCAAAAAATAGCTAGAAATATGCAGCAACAATAAACTCAATTTTTGAAGCCATTGAAAAATTTCTAAGGTTTTACAAATCACTTTTTTCTTCGCCAATAAAAAACGGAACTCTTCATGAAGAGTTCCGTTTTTAAATTACAAACGTAAACTTATTTCTTACTATTCTGGGTTTCCGATTGGCGTCCCCTCTTTGCGGAATTCACCATACATATACTCTTCAGCAAACTCTACGCATTTGAATTCAAGTAATTGCATGTCGTCTTGAACGTGACGGTACAAAGGAAAACTTACAGTCCAAGGCTCTGTAAAGGTATTTGGATCAGTTATAGTTGCCGAATAATTAACATGGTTAGCGCTGCCTGGGGTCCATCGTTCTTCAACCACCATTTGGAAACTATGAAAATTACCTGCCCGATCAAACCAGGTGTCTTCCATCTGGCCGCTCACTGTGATCACCAAAGTATCTCCTTCCCAGGTTGCATTGGAATGACCCATCCACGCATCAACCTGAGAGACTATTTCTGGCTGATCAACATAGACAATTCTGTTCGACTCAGCGAATTCATAGGCTATTAGAATAATGTTTTGTGATTGCACAATTTGAAATGGAAAGGGTAAATAATTCGCTCGCGGAATGCCTGGCATGAAACACTTTGCCAAAGGATCCTTAGTGATGGAATCTCGCGCGTTCTCATCCCTTTGCCTGCGACTGACTTCGTTATAAGGAATCCTGCCTCCCTCTACTATTCCTAAGCTGGCTGGCTTTGCGGACAATGCCCCCATTTCACGAGGATAAGGACCGTAAGCTGCTGCATGAGGCTCTATGTCATAGTGGGCCGAAGTCATCGCCTGCCAAATACCACTGAAGTCCGGCTTGCCGTCTGGAGTCCGAGGGAATTCCTCAAGTACCTGCGCTCCTGCCGTTCCTGTAAAGAAAGTAAGAGCAAATAGTGGAAGTATTATTTTAACTATAGTTTTCATTAATAAACCTTAATTCAATATCTCTTAGTTACTGGATTTTTATACAAATTATTCGTTAATAAATGCGGCCCTTCAAAAATCTCATGAAAGGCCCATTAAGTTAATCACGCTCGCCTATATCTACACCCTCAGATATCAAACGTTCTTCAACACGAGCGCCACGAAGCGTATTTATCATTCCGTAGTTACCTTCATGACAAGCATACTCGTATATCTGTCCCGCCATCTTAATCATTGGAACGATTGCTGTGATTTTATCTGTGAATGTACCTGGATCATCAACGGTAAACTCATAATCCACGGTATCGTATGAAACGCGAGTGAATTTTTCTGTTAAAACCGCGTCATAATTTTGGCCAGCTGCACCGAACGACTGTCTATAGCCATTAAAGTTTTTGGTTTCAACAACTAGGGTATCACCATCCCAATAACCCCGAGAATCGCCAGACCATAATCGTATATCATCATCTAAAGCCGGTTTATCTATAAGGGGAACAATACGAGCATCATGAATCATTTCAGTCATGATCACAGCCGTATCTCTATTTTGAATAATCTGCATGTTATTGTTATACAGACTAGGCGTGAAAGGAGGACCAGAATTAAACCCTACGATACAGCGTTCAGAAAGACCTCTATCTTCCGGCCCAGACTTGTCTATACCGCCCACCACATAACGAACAGGTCTGTCACCAGGTACATCTGGACCTAACCCTCCGAACTGCACATTCGCGCCTTCAACGTATGCTGGTTGACGTCCATCCTCTGGATAAACAATATGAGAAGTGCGAACTACGTCTCCTAGTCCGGCTGTTTCGATCCAGAAGTCATTGTAGCCACCTGGGTTGCTTCCTTCATCAGGCACATCTGGCACATTTATCCGCGCTGCAGCCTCATCAGCCGCCCTGCGGCCAGCCATGATCGCATCTCTGCGTTCTTGGATTTCTTCCTGGGTCAAAAATTCCTGCGTGCCATATCTTTGAGGTCTTTGCATCGGTATGTCGGAAGAAAAATTCCAGACGCCCTCTAGGTCAGGCTGTCCCCAGTCAGTGCGTGGCACTTCATAATCGCCGCTGGATTGTCCTACAGCAGATCCCCAAAGCATTGCAAGCATTGTCATTAAAAGAAGTTTTTGAATTCTCATCGAAGGTCCCCGTCAGTTGTTCCAACTAACCACTTAACTTAGATGTTTAAGCCGCAATAATCAATAGAAATGCAGCCAATTGCGCTCAACCGCAAGCTCCAAGAGACAGTACACATGCCCTTATCTATTAACCTAAATCGGTATAACTAAGGATTACAGAAACCCCCTTCACATAAAAAAGAGGATTTTATTCGAGGTTTTAAAAATCTAATTACGAGTATATCGAGTAAGCAGACTAGAGGTATCCCAGCGACCACCCCCATTTGACTGGACTTCTGCATAAAAGTCATCAACCATTTTTACCATCGGCATATTTATGCCATTTCGTTCAGCTTCCTCTAGAGCGATACCAAGATCTTTCCTCATCCAATCAACAGCGAAACCAAATTCATATTCATCGTTGAGCATAGTTTTGTAACTATTTTCCATTTGCCAAGACCCTGCTGCACCTTTGGAAATTGTTTCTATCAAGTCTTCCCCATTAAGCCCTGCCTTAACGGCAAAGTTTAGCGCTTCCGCCAGGCCTTCAACAACTCCTGCAATGCAAATTTGATTTGCTGCTTTTGCTAATTGTCCATTACCTGCAGGGCCCAAAAGTTTACTGAATTTAGAATAGACATCTATCACTGTTTTTGCAGCCTCATAAGTAGACTGATCGCCACCAACCATAACCGTTAGTGCTCCGTTCTCTGCCCCAGCTTGGCCACCCGATACAGGCGCATCAAGAAACTGTTTACCTTCACTCCTAAGTTGTTCATATAAATCTCGGGCCAGGGAAGCAGATGCTGTGGTGTGATCGACTAGTATTGCGTTGTCATTCATACCCTCCAAAACCCCATCCTTAGCAGTTACAACTTGACGAACATCATCATCATTACCAACACAAACTAGTACTATGTCGCAACCTTTAGCGGCTTCCGCAGGAGTGGACGCAATGGCTCCACCATAATCTACGCACCACTGCTCCGCTATTTTTGCGGTTCTATTGTAAACACAGACGTCCATACCAGCTTTCTTTACATGCCCAGCCATGGGGTATCCCATAACACCGAGTCCAATAAACGCAACTTTCATTTCCTACTCCAAAAAATTGTTTAGTTAAATTCTGAATTTTTGTAAACAGATTTTCCTCTTGCAAATGTTTCAACAATAGAAATATCGGAAAGATCTAACGGATCAATCGTAAGCGGATTAGCCTCAAGTATCACAAAATCAGCTCGCTTTCCTACCTTAATACTTCCCTTCTCGTCCTCTTCAAAATATTGATACGCCGCGCCTTGAGTCACCGCATAGAGAGCTTCTTCAACACTCGCTCTTTGATCAGGACCCAAAACATAGCCACTTCGAGTTAGACGATTAACTGTTATTGATACCAACCTCATTATATCGGGCGGGACGATAGGGGAATCGTTATGCACGGTATAGGGAATTCCTCTCTCAATCGTCGCTTTTACCGGACTTATAAAATTAGCCCTGGCATCGCCAAAACTAAGCCTATGCCAGTCTCCCCAAAAAAATGGATGAGCCGCATAGTAAGAAGGAATAATCCCCAGCTCCTTGACTCTATCAAGCTGATCAGGTCGAATCAGTTGGGCGTGAATAATAACGGAGCGATGGTCGGGCAATGTTTCGTTGGAAACAGCGTCATTAATACCGTCGATCATCAGCTCAATCGCTTCATCACCATTGGCATGGGCCAAAACTGGCACACCTCTGGAAAGCAAGCTACCAATTCGAGTTCTATACGCCTCTGGATCGTAACTTGGATAACCAACATAATCATCTTCGGTCCCAGGCGGACCTTCGTCATAAGCCTGAGACATCCAAGCCGTTCTCCCTTGAGGACTGCCATCTAAAGTAAACTTAACACCGCCAATACGAACACCACCACTATAGTTATCATCAGCGTCAACAGCCGCCAGCTCCTCATCAGAAAGCGGATTACCCATGATGTATGTAACGATGTCCACATCAAATGGCTCAGCGATCGCCTGTTGTTTTAATGCCTCAACGTACGTTGTACTTACATTACTTTCCTGAATTGTTGTGACGCCATAACTTGCATAAATATTTGCGGCTTCTCGACGAAGTTGCCAGCCCATCTCTTCGTCTACCAATGCCCCAGTGCCGGGGAGTAGTCCCATTGCAGTTTCTTCCATAACTCCGTCAGGCTCATCGCTGCCCAATCGCCTTCTGATTATCCCACCCGAAGGATTGGCTGTTCTTGAATCAATCCCATAAGCTGTCAGGGCCAAAGAGTTAGAAGCGGATAAATGACCTGAAACATGTCTAATTACGATCGGATGCGTCGTTGAAGCCCTATCAAGATCATCTCGATCTGGATGTCGCCTCTCAGCAAGCAAAGAATCGTCATAACCAACTCCATACACTAATGTGCTATCTGGGATGTTGTTATCAGAAATCCAAGTGCGAATCGCTGTAACAATGTCATCAATGTCCTCCATTTCACCGACAGGCGGAGAGGAAAGATCGAGAAGTGCTGAATAAACCGCTACGCCTCCAAAATGTCCATGCGCGTCAATAAAGCCCGGCAATAGCGCGCGATCGCCTAATTCTATAACTCGAGTAAGTTCTCCAGACATCCCAAGAATATCTTCGGCACTACCCATAGAAGCAATTCGATCTCCAATGACAGCTACAGCGCCCGCAGTGTCGCCTTCCATAGTAATTATGTTGTTACCAACAAAAATTAAATCCGCCTCACTTCCAGTTGCTTGAGAAGTTCGTTGCTGCTGATCAGGGGCGCAGCCGCTTATAAAAACCAACAAAGGTAGCGTAAGTATTAGCTTGACGTAATGGCATAGCGATTGAGTTATTTTCATTTTTTAAGTTTCTATTGTTATTCTGAGTCAGGACGAAGTGTGCAGGGATTTCTTATTAGGCGCAATTTTTCCACGAAATATATTTTGAATTAAAATTTCTCATTAACTTATTGAATCTGGACTCCCCAACATCTGAACCTATTGATATAAAAAATCGGTTAATTGTCGACGGGTTCCTTTATTTTCCAATTGTTCCCACCCCAATGGTGCGCCCATTTCGACGCGCACCATTTCTCCAAATTTATTTGGGGCCTCGTGAACTAGCATAGCCATCCGCAGTGGCTCCGCAATATGTGAGACTACATGAAATTTCCGGCTATTACGCCCGTAAAAAAAAATAGGAACCACTGTCGCCTGCACCTCTCTTACTATTTTTGCCGCAAAGGTTGTCCAAGGAGCATCTCTCACCTCACCTCACCAAAACCAAAATTCATCGCAATAGAAACTGTCCCCAAAGGGAAGGTTAGAACAGGAATGTCATCAGCTAAAAACTCCATCGCCAATTGCTTAGAACGTATATTAGTTTTCAATGCTTTTTTCGTGCCTTGAAAATCTATCGGGAGAAAGAATGGTGCTAATTGTTTGTCTTGGCAAAGCACGTAATTGAGCATAATGCGAAGATCGCCGCGAGCCTTTATGACCATATCGCAAAGAACAATTCCATCAACCACTCCAAAGGGATGATTGGCAACGAACATTAAGGGGCCTTTTTCGGGAATTGTTTCTAGCTTTTTAGGATCGAAATCTACGGTTATGCTTGTCTCCCTAAGCGCTTTTTCAAAAAAAGTCGCAAGGTCAAAATCTTCGGTTTTTAAACGATTGTAAACAGATTCAATTTTGTTACGGCCCAATAAAATTTCTAGGGCGGAAACTAAATTCCGAGTCAACCAGTTGTCGTCAGGACTTGTGTAGGAAATGCGAGGAGGCTCTCGCAAATAACTTTGGAGCTGGGGGTCTACTTGGGGAAAACTCTTAGTTATATACTTACTAAGTAGAACTCTCTAATTACGTTAATAAGACAATAATAACCTGAAGCATTTTACAAAGCTTGATGAAATTAATTTCTTGAGGTCCGCATACCAATACCCTCAAAGTGATACTCCAGCTCCATTCGAACTCTGATTAGCCAGTGAGCCGAATAATCTTACCTCCCGCAAGAAATAATCCAACGCCTAGAGCTCCTGAAATCGCGGCAACCATATAGGGTAGTTGATATAGATTAGTGTTGGCAGCATAAACAAAGCCCAAAACCGCGGGCCCCATTGCAGTACCCCAGGAAGACATTAAGTTACTTACGGAAAAGATTCGGGCATAGTCTTTAACACCAAAAGCTTCAGCTATAAGAAGTGGTTGTAGCATAAGTAAATTACCTACTGATGCCCCAAAAACTGCTAGGCCAACACATAATGTGGTAACGCTAAAACCCGTTGAGAGCAAACTTAACGACGATGCCTGCAAAATCATCATAATTATCGCAAACTTTCGAATCGATATCTGATCGACAATCCAACCCCCGGCCAATCTGCCTATTATGCTGAAGACCGGCAATATGGCGACTGCAATTGCCGTCTCAGCTTCACTAAGCTGCTCTCGTACGAGACCATATTGATGAGCAATACCCCCAACTTGCGCTGCCATTATAAAGATGTACGCGAGACTCACACCCCAGAAAAATCGTCCTCTGATTACATCTCGTAGGTATAGACCATCCTCATCATTATCCCGGGGCTCCTCGTCAGCAGATTGGGATATGAGCTTTTCTCCGTCCGGAAGCAAACCCATGGACTCAGGACTGACTCTCAAGAACATCCATGCAACTGGAATAACTCCCAGTAAGTACATAACCCCTATGAGAGGACCCGCGATTTCAAAGCCTAAAGATTCCACCATGAGTATAGATAGCGGCGTAAGGATCACACCTCCAAGGGATAACCCCGTAGATGAAATAGATAAGGCCATCGCACGTCTCCGCCTAAACCATTTTGTAACCAGTGTCGTAGCTGGTATTAGCGAAGACGCTGAGAATCCCGCGCCAAATAACCCATAAACCAGGAACAATTGCCAAGTCGTTGTGACATAAGCCAGAACGCTAAGAGAAAGAAACGAGAGCAATGCGCCTGCAGAAATACAAATTCGAGGATCATACTCCTGCACCCATTTCGCAACAAACAATCCGGTTATGCCTCCTGTAAAAAAAAATATTGATACTGCACTGGAAGCAATACTTACGGTAAAAGCAGGTTGCTCAGCCAGCGCATTTAAGTAAATTGCGTGGTTGTAGAAACTTAAACCACTAGTGAAGGTAAGAAGTACAAATATGGCCGCAACTATTTTCCAACCATAATAAATCTGACTTGTCTTCTCATCTGACATACTGAATCGTAGCTCAAGGAACGTTATGAAAAGTAAAGTACCCAGTAAACATTTCATCCCAACTATTTAAGCCAAACCTAAGTTCCTTTTCTGGATCTGGGTTGGTTGGGTTAGATATAGAGTTATCAAAAGCACCAATTACATGCACACGCGTGCCGGCCTCTATAACTTCAGGCTGGTCTAGAACGTAATGAGGTTGCCAGCCATAATTGTAGGCAGGGATACTAAAAATTTCTCGCAACAATCCGTCGGTCTCTTCAATCGCGAACTTCATTTTTTTACCTCGGTAGTTCATTCGTGCTCGAACGCCAGTTAAAACAACTTTTTCTTTAAAAACATGTTCAGCTCGCATCGCATGATTAGGCTCATTGGGTGGCAATATGAACCTTGAGGAAACCGCTTGCACCAGACGCTCTTGCAAATCTTCACGGCCACTAAAATAAAGTGCCAGCTGAGTTTGATCAGAAGTTCTTTGGCCATTAGTTACATAGTGGAATTGCATGGAAAGTTTGTTCCCTTTAGGTATAAAGACACCTGTTCCTTCTGGAAAAATCTGAACATTTGATTTGCCTGGAGAGTAACTTCCCAGAAATCGTTTTGTTACAGACTCTTGAACACGCTCATCTCCCCAAAAATCTTCTTCTGGTCCTGTAACAAATGTCATTAAGTGATGAAGAACAGATGAATCTCCAGATTTATATTGAATTGCTCGCACCCATCTATCTTCATCAAATTGCAGATCAATATCTTCGTAGATGTAATCTAAAACCCCAGTAGGCGGGACATCATTACTCGGCCCGGCTACTATGTAATCGGGCACCCCTAGTGCCCAATCTTCTGTATCGGGAAAATTAAATGACTCCAGTGGATCAATTTCACTAGAGCCCTGCGGAGCCCCCGCATTGATCCAGTGGACTAGCGTCTGCATCTCAGCTTTTTCTATATATCTAGCATCATCCGAATGGCCAATGTAGGGGTCTACCTGGGTAGGAGGCATCCGTTTGTTTAAAAGAACTTCGCGAATCATCGGAGACCAACCCAGCAACATTATGTAGCTGTCCAATGCAAAAGGACCAACGCCTCCCTGGCGATGACATTCAACGCAGTTCTCTATAATTATTGGTGCTACTTCCATTGCATAGTCTGGTGGAGACCCTCCATGCTTCTCCTTAGTGGAATAGTCGATATCGCAACCAGCAGGATCGGACTTTACCGTATCTTGTATTTCCGAAAGCGCGCTCAATGATTGTTGAAAACTGTCTGATAGGGAGCCTCGATAATAAACGGAAAGACGCTCGGGATTTAAAGCTAAAACCTCACCGGCTTTTTCAATGCCTAAAGATTCTGAAACCAATTGACCGTCGTCTTCTAATATTGGAAGCCCTGCATCAAGATTACTCAAAGCAGGCCTTCCCAAATCGAGAGAATCAATCAATAGAAACTGAATATCTTGACCAGAAAACTTATCAGCAATCGAACGATAACTTTTAAGCAGAGATGGCATTGCTTCACAAGAGTTATCATAAGCCATTAACACAACAGCATCTTGGTGTTTATAACGGCTAAGCTGATGAAATTCGCCGCCATCATCCAGCAAAGCGAAGTCAAAAACTCGATCCAGCGCAGCCCAAGACTGAACTGAAAAAATAACAGCGTAGACGGTCAAGCAAAATGCGATATATTTTTTCATTGGGTCGCTAAAAATTTTGATCCATATCAATGTTTAGTGCCTATGTAACAATTTGTATAATACAACGACATAAGATCACCATTTAGGCCCTATCACAACTAGACTCGGACCGAATTGGCGGCTATCCTAGCGCCCTTGATAAACGATTTACAACTGTTAAGATTTATTTGAACAGACTAATTTAAAAACAGAGATTTTCGCGAGAGCTGGTTACAGCCATTCTGGGAGAAAAATTAAATGCGAATCAAAACTAAGTTTATTGTATTAGCTATACTGGGCCTTTCTGCTTTTTCAGCAGTCACTGCCAATGCACAGTCAGCGGATAACGGACGTTTTTTAAGCCTTTCACCTCCTGGTGGCCTGCCAATAATTCCAGTTCTAGAAGGATGGATTTCAAACCCAGACGGCACGGTCAGTTACTCTTTTGGGGTTATTAATCGCAATGACGAATCAGTGGACATCCCAGTGGGTGAATCGAACTATATAGAGCCGGCAAAATATGACGGCATTCAACAGACACACTTCCCGGCAGGTCGATCTACAGGAACTTTTACTGTGACCGTGCCCGCTGAAGAGCAAGATATTGATGTCTGGTGGTATCTCACAACCGGCGAAAGTGAGACCTTAAAAGTTCCAGGACGATACGGATCTAGCGCCTATGAGCTAGACTTCATATTACCTCGACCACAGGGCGGTCTGCAGCCCAGAGTTGGTATCGGAGAGGATGGGACACAGAGAGGAGCGCCTTACGGCTTACGCGGGGAAGTAGTTGATTACCCTCGCAATCCGGCCCAAGTTGGAATACCGGTAGAAATAATTATTAATGCAACAGATCCAGCGGAGCGGGACCCGGAAGACCCAAGATTTGAGGAAGCTATACCACTGGGTGTTGCGTTTGGAAAACACCAAGGCCCAGGTAATGTTGAGTTTACTAGGCACCCGGACACTGAAGTACCTGAAAATCCGTATGATGAGGACAACCCTCGCTTTCGACGTTTTCAAGAGCCAGAGGTAAACGAGTTACAAATTAAAGGACCTTCAGGAGTAGGGAGAGTTTACGCTACATTCTCTGAGGCTGGAGAATACATTATACGCACCAAAGTCGATGTTCATCGCGGGCCCGATAGCTCGAATGGCGACCAGTGCTGCTGGACAAATGTTTGGCAAAGAGTAGTTGTTGAGTAACAAGATCGATTGCGAGGAAAAGGAATCTTAACTGTTTCAATTTGTTGCAATAAATCGGTTAAATAACAGGTATTCATTGGACTTTTTAGTACCTCAAAAAGTAAAATTTTCATTGGATTTGAATAAAAATAAAGAGTTTAGGAGAAGCGCATGAAGCTAGTGCAAAAAATCGCTCTAATTATTAGCGGGACTGCCCTATCTGCGGTAGCTATAGGCCAGGAAGCTGAAATCACTTATAACACTCACGTAGCTAGGATCATTAACGAAAATTGCGTGACATGTCACCGAGAAGGTGGCATTGGACCAATGCAATTTGAAAATTATGATCAAGTGCGCCCGTGGGCGCCGCTAATTCAGCTAAAAGTAGCGAGTCGTGAGATGCCTCCTTACGCTTACGACCATGGTATAGGTATTCAGGACTTAAAGGGTGACTGGCGTCTTTCTCAGGAAGATATAGACACGGTTGTTGCCTGGGTTAACGATGGTTCTCCCATGGGACCTGCCGATATACTGCCTCCTGAGCCTGTGCTTCCAAATCTTGATGCTTGGAATTTTGAGCCTGAGTTAGGCGAACCCGACTTAGTGATTGCCTCAATCCCTATCGATATTCCCGCAGGCGGCAATGATTTGTGGCATAAGCACTATGTAGATACAGGTCTATCTGAGAAGCGCTGTATTAAAGCGATGCAAGTGAAGCCGCGCGGCGATGCCAAAGCGGTGGTTCACCACTCGAACCCCTCCTTGGATGTAATGAATCCTGAAACTGGCGAGTTCGAGCGTTTCAGCCAGCTTACTGAATACGCAATGGGCAAGTGGGGAGAATTAATGCCTCCGGGTGTTTGCCGTGAAATGCCAGGTGACTCGCGCATATACTGGGATATACACATGTACCCAGGTGGCGTTGGTGCCACGGCGCAAGGTGAAGCTGTTCTTGATAACGTAGTTGAAATGGGCATCTGGTTCCACGATGAAGAGTTCGAAGTGGCAGAGAGTCCTTATCGTCAGGATCTCAAGCTGTATCCGCTGAGAGAAGGTTACGAGAATGGAAACTTGATTGTGCCTCCAAACGGGTATGCTATGACTCAAGGTTTTCACTCCTGGGATCACCCTGTGCGCATTGACAGCTTTCAGCCTCATGGGCACCTTCGGATGAATGCTGCAACTCTAGAAGTTTTCTATCCTGCGACGGGACGCACTGAACAAATCAGCCAGATCTCCAACTGGAGTGCAACCTGGCACCACAGTCATATCTACAACCCAGAAGTAGCTCCATTATTGCCGGTTGGCGCCGTATTGGTGGTTAAGCAGTGGTACGACAACACAGCAGATAACCCCAATAATCCAGACCCTGATCAATGGGTATATGGTGGAAGCCGCACGGGAGATGAGATGTCTCACGCCTGGATAGCTGTGACTCACCTTGATGACGAGGGCTACGAGAGAATAGCAGCTGAGCGAAAAGAAAGGGAAGAGCGCTCAATAGCGGGACAAGACTAGGAATTTAATTCTAGTTACATAATTAAAAAAGCCGATCTGGGTATATTGATCGGCTTTTTTTTGTCCAAAAATAATCAAAATTTATTGGGCTCAACGAGTATCCGCCCTTTCTTACTAGGGCAAGAAGAGGGTAAACTACGCTTTGTGAATCAAAGAATTTAAGCGCCCTTTCGTCCCACCAAGAGGATTGAGGAAATGATAAAGAATAAAGAATTATTTGGTAGTCTCGTATTTTGTGCCTTCTTACCGCTGGCTTTAGCCAGCGCCCAGGCACAAGAATCTGAAGTTACTTACAACACCCACGTAGCTCAAATCATTAATGAAAATTGCGTCACCTGTCATAGAGAAGGTGGCATTGGACCCATGCAATTTGAAAATTATGATCAAGTACGCCCCTGGGCGCCTTTGATTCAACTTAAAGTTGCAAATCGAGAGATGCCGCCTTACGCCTATGATCATGGTATAGGAATACAAGATCTAGAAGGTGACTGGCGACTGTCTCAAGAAGAAATAGACACGGTTGTAGCTTGGGTCAATAGCGGCTCACCTCTGGGCCCGGCAGATATTATTCCTGCGGCTCCTAACCTACCGGATGCAGAGGCTTGGAATTTTGAGCCAGAATTGGGAGAGCCAGACCTAATTATCGCATCGACTCCGATAGATATTCCCGCCGGCGGTAATGATCTTTGGCATAAGCACTATGTTCCTACTGGTTTGACGGAACAACGTTGTATTAAAGCAATGCAGGTAAAACCTCGTGGCGATGCCAAGGCCGTAGTGCATCATTCTAATCCATCAATTGAAGTCCTCAACGAAGAAACCGGGGACTACGATGATTTTAGTCAACTTACTGAATACGCAATGGGCAAATGGGGAGAATTAATGCCCCCAGGTGTTTGCCGAGAAATGCCAGGTGACTCGCGTATTTTTTGGGATATCCACATGTACCCGGGCGGCGTTGGTGCCACGGCACAAGGTGAACCAGTACTAGATAACGTTGTAGAACTAGGTATCTGGTTTCATGAAGAAGACTATGAGACAGCTGCTAACCCATACACACAAGATCTTAAAGCGTATCCATTGCGTGAAGGATATGAGAATGGAAACTTAATTGTGCCTCCAAACGGGTATGCTATGACCCAGGGTTTTAACAGCTGGGATCACCCCGTTCGCATTGACAGCTTCCAACCCCACGGTCACCTTCGAATGAATGCAGCGTCGCTAGAAATATTTTACCCAGCCACTGGTCGAACGGAACAAATCAGTCAGATCTCCAACTGGAGCGCAACCTGGCATCACAGCCATATCTATGATCCAGATCTAGCTCCACTGTTACCAGTCGGCGCTGTACTGATAGTCAAGCAGTGGTACGACAATACTGCGGGCAACCCTAATAATCCCGATCCTGACCAATGGGTATATGGCGGAAGCCGCACGGGAGATGAAATGTCTCACGCCTGGATAGCGGTCACTCACCTTGATGACGAGGGCTATGAGAAACTAGCAGCTGAGCGAAAAGAGAGAGACGAACGCTCACTAGCGGGACAAGACTAGTAATTTAACCTATAGTCCCTCAAATTAAGGCCGATTAGGGTAAACCTAATCGGCCTTTTTAATGATTAGTCGGGCAAAATAGTTGTTTTTTAGGGTAATACGGCCTTTTTACCTGACAGCAAACAGGATAGAATCCTGTCATTAGTTAAGAAATCGGCAAATATAAGAGTTCTCTAGTTTTTAAAAACAGAGAGTCAACATAAAAGGAGAGGAAAATGAAGGCTCCAAAAAATGCAAGATTGACTATTCTTGTCTCATTAATTTCAATTTTAGGTTTTCAGTCTCAGCTATTAGCCCAGGATGCTTCTCATGAGCTGACCTATAACGGCGACATAGGACGAATCATCAATGAGAATTGTGTGACGTGTCACCAAGATGGCGGCATCGGTCCAATGCAGTTCGAAACATACGACCAAGTGCGCCCTTGGGCCCCTTTGATTTCATACAAAGTGGCCAACAAAGAAATGCCTCCTTATGCTTACGATGAAGGAATCGGCATTCAACACCTAATCGGCGATTGGCGTTTGAAACAAGAAGAAATTGAGCAAATAGTAACTTGGGTTGAGCAAGGCGCACCTCTAGGTGACCCAGATTCAGCTCCACCTCCCTATCAATTAAAAGATCCCAACGAATGGAATTTTGCAGCCGAGCTTGGACAACCAGACCTGATTGTCCCCTCTAGTTCTTATGATATCCCTGCGAGCGGTAACGATTTGTGGAGCAATGAAGTTGTTGATCCTGGAATCACTTCCGATCGATGTATAAAAGCGGTGCAGGTTAAGCCTCGGGGTGATGCCGCAGCCGTTGTTCACCATGCAAATTCTTCTGTGTTGTTGGAAAATGAGGAGGGCGAATTAGAGCGCCAAGGCATGCTCACTGAGTACGCAATGGGTAAGTGGGGAGAAATGGTGCCTGAAGGAGTATGCAGAACCATCGAAGCCGGAGCTCAAGTTGCGTGGAGTATTCATATGTACCCAGGTGGTGTCGGCGCCACGGCACAAGGTGAGATAATCGAAGATAACGTTGTGGAAATTGGTCTTTGGTTTCATGAAGTAGGCTACGAAAATAGTGAAAATATCTATAAGCAAGATCTAGCCTTATACCGAATCGAACAACAGGATGATTTGGTTATTCCTCCAAACGGATATCAAATGACACAAGGTTTTCATTCTTTCGATCATCCGATCCGTTTAGATAGTTTCCAGCCTCACGGTCACTTGCGAATGAATGCTGCTTCTCTGGAGATTTTTTATCCTGAGACTGGCCGAACTGAACAGATCAGCCAAATCTCGAAGTGGAGCGCAACTTGGCACCATAGCCATATTTATGAGCCTGATGTTGCCCCTCTAGTCCCCGCCGGTGCTGTTTTGGTTCTTAAACAGTGGTATGACAACACTGCAGATAATCCAAATAATCCTGATCCGGATATGTGGGTTATGGGTGGAAGCCGAACGGGTGATGAGATGACTCACGCGTGGTTAGCTATAACCCACTTAGATGATGAAGGTTTTGAGAAACTTGTAGCTGAGAGAAAAGAGCGCGAAGCCAGATCTTTCGCAGGTCAAGACTAAGAAACTTTTACAGCGGTAAGCCACAACATATTAAGGCCAGCTGGTTTAGCCAGCTGGCCTTTTCCTTGACTAAATTATACTAATTGTCGCTGTTCTTTACCTTGAAAATTCCCTATCCTTAGAGCTCATAATAAAAATTACTAGGTTCGACTATTCGAGATAGATCTATGAAAACTCGCCGTGAAATTCTCCAAGGCTTGATCGTTTCTATCGGGGGAAGCTCTCTACTCACCGCTTGCGATGGCTTCGCTAAAATCGCTCCGACCGTTGACGGTGAACTTCGATTCTATAGCTCTGAAGAAATTGAGCTTGTGACGAAGATCAGTGATCTAATTATCCCGCGAACCGATACACCTGGAGCTTCAGACGTAAACGTTTCAGGTTTTCTGGATGGCTTGATGGCAGAATGGGCGAATGCTGAAACACGAGAAAATCATCATCGAGATATAAAACGCATTGGAGGCCAACTCGGCGACTCATTTAGAGAACTAGATGAACAGGATGCTAAGAATAAATTAGCCAACCTCGACACTCGAGCATATGCAGCGGATCGCCCCGATGAATACAGCGCGTATAGATCCTTAAAGGGATTAATTACACAAGCGTATTTCGCTTCTGAAGAAGGCAGACTGCTAGAACAACAATGGGTAGCCGTGCCTGGAAGATGGAATCCTCGCGTAGAGATCTAATTCGATTGATGTCATAAAGACTGGGAGAACTGATTTGACAGATTTTGATGCAATAGTAGTGGGCTCGGGCATGAGCGGCGGATGGAGTGCAAAAGAGTTATGCGAGCGTGGGCTTAAAGTACTTGTTTTAGAACGTGGTCCTGAAATTAAACCCGATCGTGATTACGTTGATCAGCTACCTCCCTGGGAAGAGAAAAACCTCGACCGTATTGCACAAGAAGAAATCGATAAACATTACTTTAAACAGTATCCTGGAGTGGCCTATGCGGTTAAGGAATCTAACAAACACTTCTGGGTTAAAGATGATGACCATCCCTATGAAACCGTAGAGGGTACGGATTACGATTGGCTACGAGGGTATCATACAGCCGGTCGTTCAATTATGTGGAGTCGCCAATCTTATCGAATGGGACCGCAGGATTTCACCGCTAACAAAGATGAAGGCGTAGCTGTCGATTGGCCGGTCCGCTATGACGAAATAAAGCCTTGGTATGATTATGTTGAGGAGTTCGCAGGTGTCGCCGGAAATCTTGATGGTCTTGAACAATTACCGGATGGTGTCTATCAGCCAGGGTTCGAACTTACCGATGCCGAAAAGCTTTTCAAGACAAAAGTAGAATCATCGTTCCCTGGCCGCAACGTTATTCAAGCCAGAGTTGCTCACTTAACTAATCCAACTGACGAACAAAGGGAACTTGGACGTACAAATTGCCAGGCACGTAATCGCTGCCACTTCGGTTGCGCGTTTAAAGCCTATTTTTCTTCGCTGCATGCAACGCTCCCAGCCGCTGAACGAACCGGCAACATGACCCTAGTGCATAATGCGATTGTACAATCTTTGGAATACGACCCAGAACAAAATAGGTTGACCGGGGTTCGTATCGTGGACGCCGAAACTAATGAGCACCGCTTTTATTCTTCAAGATTGGTTTTTCTAAACGCTTCCCCTATTGCTTCAGCAATGATTCTCCTGCAGTCTAAATCAGAAACTTTCCCAAATGGTTTGGCAAATACCTCTGACCAAGTTGGCCGCAACCTGATGGACCATATAAGTGGTGCAGGTGCAAACGGCTTAATTCATGGATTCGAGAACCAAAAGATTTTTGGCCGTCGACCTGGAGGAATCTATATTCCTAGATATGCGAATATTACTGAAAAAGATAAACCGTACTCTCGTGGATTTGGCTATCAAGGAGGTGCGTCGCCTCTCGGCAATGCCGGAGGACAGATACCTGGCATTGGCCGTGAGTTTAAAGAAGCTCATAAATCACCGGGACCGTGGCGCATCTCCATAGGCGCCTTCGGAGAGCAGTTGCCAAACCCAAACAACAGGGTCACTCTACATCCGAACAAAACTGACAAATGGAATAATCCTATAGCGTTATTTAATGTGAGTTATGGTGAGAACGAGCACATCATGTTGCAAGAAGCAAACAAGGATGCTGCTGCAATGCTAGAAGCCGCTGGTTGTACCAATATTAATTCTAATACCGTGAACTTGACTGTCCCGGGAAACAGAATTCACGAAATGGGTTCTGCTCGGATGGGAAACGATCCAGATACTTCTGTCTTAAATCGTTGGTGCCAAGCTCACGATGTGCCGAATCTTTTCGTCACTGACGGCTCTTTTATGACGTCAGCTGCCTGCCAGAATCCCTCAATTTCCTATATGGCATTTACCGCAAGGGCCTGTGACCACGCGATGAAATTAATGCAGGAAAATATCATTTAAAAAATACTACCCAGTGGCATTTTTATCCTGCCATAAAAAATCCCGATGCTCCTTGTTTAGAGCGATCGGGATTAATTAACTTTTCCTATAAAAGCTAATTTGGTGCTGACATGATCATAGTGTGATTCATATTCATCGCATCACGTGTACGATTTCTTTCTGAACGCGAAAGATTTCCAATTGCTGGACCACCTTGCTCGAAAATTCCACCACGCAGCGCGTTAAGTAAATAGTCCATCGTATCTGTTAAATACATATCATCAGAAGTGTACTGTGCTACCACTTGATCTATGACAGTCTCACGATTTTGTAAATTCGGGTAGGCTATGACATCGGCCAACGCTGATTCCAACATGTTTAGATTATCAATAATAACCGCCGCCTGAGGCGCCTGACTGTAAAGCTGCGGCGAAATCGCTGGAACACTAGGCATTTCCGTGGGTGCCGGAAACATAGTCATACCAGTATCGGAACCAACCTTATTCCAATATCTCTCCAGCGTTAGTGGAACTCGTCCTCCAAACTGCGGATCAACCTGAGAAATAATAATGGCTTCCAATGAGGCAAGCTTCAACCATTGATTCGCATAAAGTAAGCCACTTAATTTCGGAAAACCCATCTTAAATGCGTCAGCGTATGCATGGTCTAAATAAAGTTCAGCCGATTTAGGTAAAAGGGACACCGCGTCCCCAGCCTCACTTAAGTATCTCTGAATTGCACCGTCTATAGCCATTCTCTTTTGGTAAATGGTAGTCGACTCATTGGCGAATATATTCCAAAGCTCGGCCTCGAAGCCACGCCCATGCGACAAAACTCTTGCCGCACTATTGGTTAACGCAGATGAATCTAAAAATGCCTGACTCGCCTGATCATCCGAGTGAGACCCGCGAACAGTCTCCCCCAGATCTATTCGCGCTTCCGTTTCCATTTCGCCGAAGTAGCCACCGCCCATATCCATACCAGACATTCCGCCGCCATGCCCTCCATGGCCTCCATGATCCATCTCTGCCATCATATCGAGATGCATCTTCAACTCCATCCGGCCTTCCTGTGAGTCAGAGTCTGAATTGATATTTGCGACGGCATCGTAGATACCAGCCTGAGTTACATCAAATGAATTATACAGCTCTGCCAAATCAGGAAATTCAATACGCAGACTTTCAGATTGAGAGTACGCGCTTGCACAAACTAGCGCTCCAAGCGTTATCCCAAGAGAATTTTTTATTATCTTTATCAAGATGATATCCATCACATGAATCCCCAGAATTTTAATTATTTCACGAAAGCAAAGCATAAAAGCCCTCATCCGCAAAGTCCACCGCAAATCGACTAACCACGCATAAAAGTATCGTAAATTATTGATTAATTGCAACAAATTGTAATCTGAAGGTTTCCGGTCGGTTCACCATAACACCAACAAAAAAACAAAGTGAACCATTAAGTTGCCAATAACAAATCAGTCTTTTACAAAATGGAAATCGGCTGGGCCAACCCTTCGTACAAGGATAATTACCTCACCATCCGCAGGCACATCCCAAGAATGGTTGAGCGTGCCAGGGATAATTACATAGCTACCCGTCTTCAGATCATGTGCTTCGTCGCCCAGGACTATAGTCACTTGACCTTTAACCACTACGACATGCTCATCATAGGAGTGCCAGTGCAGATCAAAATGCGAACCCGCAGGAAACATTGCGTAATAAGTTATTCCTCCGGTTTCAGGATCAATGCCCTGACGTGATGTCCTTAGCCCTAAAGGCGAGCCATTGCCGCCTGCTGGCGGCCCCCATTCAACTTCATCTAGATTTATAGCCAGTGGCTGCGTTTCTGGTTCAGCCGCACCAACCTTAAGTATTATCGGGGACATCAAAGCAATTACAAAAACCATTATCAAAAGCAAAATATTAAAACCAAACTTTGAAGTGAATAACTTTGCCATAACTATAGTAAACCCTTTAATTAACAAGAATATTTGTATCAGTGAACTCTACGTTGGAGTACTGCGACCTCTTACTTTATAACTTTCTAACAAAGCATTTAATCGGTTAACTACATCAGGATATTCGGCATACACATTATTAGTTTCACCGATATCATTTTCAAGATCATATAATTGTATTAACGGCAGACCCTGAGCAGCAACTTCTTCTTGCGAGATATTTCCATAGCCACCTGTACTGCCGGTGAGATTGAGCTTCCATCTTCCTTGCCTAATCGAACACGTACCGTTACCCGCCGTAGACACCGTCGCTTCGCGAATAGGTGCTGTAAATTGTTTCCCAATTAAAGCGGGTAGAATATCGTAACTATCTTCACCAGCATTACTAGGCACATCAACTCCAATAATCGAAGCGCAAGTCTTTAACATATCAGTTAAACAAATCGTTTCATCAGAGCGAGTACCTGGCTCAATTTGATCTGGCCAACGCGCAAGAAAGGGAATTCGATGACCGCCTTCAAATATGTCTGACTTGTAGCCACGAAAAACATAACTGGGAAAGTGACCCTTTTCATTCATCTCTTCCACTCCAATATAGGGAGCACACCCATTGTCGGCAGTAAAAATTACTAACGTATTATCGGCTAAGCCGTTTTGATCCAATGCATTTAAGACCTTGCCAACAGAATCATCCACCTCGATACAAAAATCTCCGTAGGGCCCCAGTTCACTCAACCCCCTATAAGGCTCGGATGGCACAATCGGAATGTGCGGCGCCGTGAGGGACATACACATAAAAAAAGGTGTATCCTGAGTCTGACTTTCAATCCAGTCAACAGTTCGTTTGGTAATTATCGGCATTACTTCTTCAGCAATAAAATCTCTGTGGGCAGGTCCTGTATTATCGGTGTAACGTTCTGGTCTATAGTCACGAGTAATAAATAAAAGATCCTGAGTAGTGGTGCATTCACCAACAAAATGATCATCTTCAATCCATATGTATGGGTGCATGTCCAAAGACGCTGAAATTCCGTAAAAATGGTCAAAGCCGACAGCCGTTGGTCCATTTAAGATAGGCGCGTTCCAATCTATATCTGCTTTATAATCTCGAGTATCTACCGCCGCATGTGCATCCTGAATAATTCCTCCCTGACGAGTTTGCATATCCATACCGAGATGCCATTTCCCGACACAAGCAGTATTGTAACCCTGACTCTGCAAGAGCGAAGCGACCGTCATCCTCTCTGGCGCAATCAAATGTTTACTATAGCCCCAACAAACACCTCTAGTAATACGAGTCCGCCAACAATATCGGCCGGCGAGGATGCCATATCGGGTTGGAGTGCATAAAGCGGATGGGGAATGTGCATCCGTAAAATAACGTCCTTCTCGCCCAATGCGGTCAATATTAGGCGTTGGAATTTTTGAATTTTCATTTAGAAAATTTAAATCTCCATAACCCATATCATCAGCTAGGATATATAAAATATTGGGGCGGTTTTGAGAACTCGCACTCTGGTGCAATACAGACGGTAAGGCTACAGTCGCCATAGCTCCGCCAGTGCCTTTAAGAAAGGTTCTTCGCTTAATAGGGGGCATGATAAACTCCTTTCTATTCTTATGTTTTGACGAGCCTAGGTCACTGGCTTAAAATTTCTGGACTATGAGCTACATTATTAGTAGCAAACTTATTTACGGTATAAATAACTACTGGGAAAGCTCATCGTAAATCTCTTGAATTCGATCAGGGGCTAAAGGCCAATTTAAATCCGAGATATCTAGAGCAGATACAATTCCTTCCCGATTCACCCCACTGCTCATTGCACTTCCAATACGAGACAATAGTTGTTCGAACTTATCCCGAAAAATTCTTATCTCCGCCTTTCTTAACAAAGGACCATGGCCAGGTATTACAGTATCGAAATCGAGGGCAAGGATTTGATCGAGCGTTGCCACCCAATCGCTTGCACACCCGCCATTCGCATAGTCAATGAATGGCGCCATAGTTGAACCATCCATTCGGTCTCCCCATATGAAAAGATCGCCAGTGTGAATGGTGCGCAATTCAGGAAAGAGAATCGCTGAATCACCATTCGTATGGCCACACCCTAAGTGATGTGCCTGCACTTCTACACCGCCTAAATGAATACTCGTTTTATCACTGAAAGTAATACGAGGCGCACCATCAGGAGAGGCGCTCGGCCCAGTGTTACGGAGCATATTAATCCGAACATTCTCATGACCAATAACTTGAGCACTAGGCATGAATGAGGCATTGCTTCCCGCATGATCAAAATGATGATGTGTATTTAACACATAACGAATCGGTTGAGATGTGACACTCGCGACTTGCCGAATAATATTCTCATAACTGTAGGAGTACTTATTGTCAACGATAATGACACCCTCATCAGTGGCTAATATCGCGATGTTACCTCCAGACATGCTTCCGTCAAATCCGGGCATTAAGTATAAGCCTTCTTTTTCGGGCACCGCTCTGATACGGAGTCTATCCAATTGTTCAGCCGTAAAAGTCGGGCGCTGTTGTGCCGTTATTAAGCCAGCATAGCAAAGTGCTATGGTAATCAATGCGATCAAAGCGCCTCTAAACAGACTTATTTTCATTATTTTCTTCCCGGTAATTAGTCCACAGATACTGTTATGCCATCGGTTCGTTCAGGCGTCAAATAATAGAGTAATTTTAATCAGAATTTTCCAAGGTAAGGTACAATTGCTAAAAGAGCTATGATCAAATCGTGGTATGGCAAAAAAGAAATTTAAAACATTAAAAGCAGACCTTTTCCTGCAAGATGAGGATCAGCAATCATTTACTAATACACAAATTCAATTACTAACCGCAGTTAATGAATGTGGGTCCATCAGTAGTGCGGCCAAAAACATAGGTATTAGCTATAAAACGGCATGGGATAGAATTGATGCACTAAATAATCTATCCGATAAACCGTTAATCCAGCGTATTGCTGGTGGTAAGAATGGTGGCGGCTCTAAGTTGACTAACTTTGGAAGAGAGATTGTTAAAGGGTTTACCGAACTTCAAGAGGAGCACAACGCCTTTGTAAAAAGGCTTGGTACTAGCTTGAATTCTATGAACGATCTAGCAAAATTTCTTAGGAGCACTACGTTGCAAACTAGCGCAAGAAACCAATTCAGAGGAAAAATAACAAAAATTACTCGTGGCGGAATAAATACAGAGATTGAATTAGAACTTAATGATTCAACAAGTATAGTGGCCTTGATTACCAATGACAGTGCAAAAAAAATGGTTTTGAAGAAAGGAAATCATGCGGTAGCACTAATTAAATCATCCTGGATTATTCTTAGCAAAGAGAAAGACATTGCCACAAGTGCTCGAAACAAAGTAGAAGGGGATATCAGCAAGATAGAAAAAGGGCAAGTGAATAGCCAAGTCTCCCTAGACCTAGGAAATGAAAAAACTTTAACTTGTATCGTTACCAATAAGAGCGTTCAAGAACTCAAACTAAGAAGAAACGAGACAGCATACGCTCTGTTCAAAGCTTCAAGTGTAATCCTTATGTCGGACTAATTTCTTAACGAAGAATCGCGACGCCTTTTATTTGCGCCCAAACCTCAATTCCAGACTCTATTTTTAACTGGCTAGCAGAACGTTTAGATATCCTCGCTATAACTATGGTATTTCCCAATGCTAGATTCACAAGCAACATTGCCGGATCCGTATGGTCATTAATAGATACGACTCTTGCTCGAAGCCGATTTATTATGCTTGTATCTGAATGATTTGTGAGGGCAAGACTAATATCCCTGGCGAGAATACGAACCCGAATTTTTTTACCAAATTTGTCACCAGTGTCTCTAACCCACAAGTGACCACTATCAAATTCAGCACGAACAAGATTCCAGTGACTATCCCTTTCGACTACTTTTGCCTCTATCACTACTCCCATATCTTCACCAAGAAAAACTGGTGAGGACGTATCCTCCAAAACATCGGATAGGATCCCTTGACCAACCGCCCTCCCCTCACGCATGACAACCATGTAATCGGCTAGCCTCGCCACCTCATCGATCGAATGTGTAACATAGATAATAGGCAATTCAGAGGTTTCATGAAGAGATTCTAAATAAGGCAAAATTTCGCGCTTACGATTGGCATCCAATGCTACCAAAGGCTCATCCATCAAAAGTACGGACGGCTCAACGACTAGAGCCCTTGCAATGGCAACGCGCTGCCTTTCTCCACCGGATAATTCATTCGGATGATTATCTAAAAATTTTTTGAGCCCCATTTGCTCAACGACTTGTCTATACCTAGTTTTATTTTTATCACCTGTGATACGTCTCAATCCAAACTTTATGTTTTCTCTTACATTCAAGTGAGGGAATAGGCTAGCCTCCTGAAATACGTAACCGACCTTTCGAAGATGCGTCGGCATAGTAAATCTCTCATTTTGCCAAACCTCTCCTTTGACCCGGAGCACGCCTCTTGCGCCTTTCTCAAGTCCGGCAAGGCACCGCAATAGTGTGGTCTTCCCAGAACCTGATTCCCCAAAAACCGCGGTAATCCCTTTGCTCGGTAAGTCAAGGTCAATGTCTAATTGAAATTTCCTCTGATTATTTTCCAGGAAAGAATAATTCAACTTAGCGCTTATTTGATTAGCAGCGCTGTTCAAGAGTTAAGCCTAAATAGCATACGGTACGAATTTCGCTGAATACCATAGACCAATAGAAGCACGGCAAATGAAAACAGAACCAAGAACAAAGCTAATTGATGCGCCTGACCATAAGCGAGGGCTTCAACATGATCATAAACTTGGACTGAAACAACGCGAGTCTCTCCAGGAATATTTCCACCTATCATCAGTACAACGCCAAACTCACCAACAGTATGGGCAAAACCTAAAACAGCAGCTGTAAAGAAACCTGGCTTAGCCATAGGGACTCCCACGAAAAAAAATCTCTTAAGCTTTCCAGCTCCAAGAGTAGCAGCAACTTCTAAGGGCCTGTCGCCAATTGCCTCAAAAGCATTCTGTAAAGGCTGGACAACAAAAGGCAATGAATAAAGTACTGAGGCGAAGACCAGGCCAGGATAAGTAAAGGCTAGGGTACCTATGCCGATCGATTGAGTAACCTGCCCTATTGGTCCGTTTGGGCCCATCGCCAGAAGCAAATAAAATCCCAATACTGTTGGGGGTAAGACCAATGGTAAGGCAACCACCGCGCCTATAGGCCCTTTAAACCAAGATTGCGTTCTCGCTAACCACCACGCCAGAGGCGCACCAAGAAGGAGTAGTATTAACGTTACAGTAGCAGCTAACTCTAGCGTTAAATAAAGAGCCGTTAAATCGTCGCTAGAGAATTTCACCTTATAAGTCCTGTAAACCGTATCCATAAGATTGAATAATTCTTCTGCCTTCAGAAGCCTTTAGAAAATCCATAAAAGCATGTGCTGCACTATTTTCTTTTGATTTAGCAAGTATCACCGCGTCCTGATGAATCGGTAAATGCAAATCCTCAGGGACCAACCAAGCTGATCCTGAAGTTAAAGCGCCATTTTTAATTACCTGAGACGACGCTACGAATCCCAACTTCGCATTTCCTGTGGATACAAATTGGTATGTCTGGGCGATATTTTCTCCTTGAACTAATTTATCGCGAAGATCATCGGAAAGAGACAAAGCTGTGAGCACCTCCATTGCTGCTTTACCATAAGGCGCCAGTCTTGGATTAGCGAGAGCAATCTTTTTATATTCGTCTGTTGAAAGTACTGAGGAGTCTCCTGAAATCAAATTTTCATCTTCAGACCAGAGAGCCAACCTGCCTGTAGCATAGGTAAACCTAGACTGTGGCAACGCAAGTCCATTTGTCACAAGAGCGGCTGGTTTCTCTCTGTCTGCTGACAAGAAAATATCAAACGGGGCTCCATTGGAGATTTGAGAATAAAATCTACCGGAAGAACCTAATATTAGTCTTACTTCGTAATCCGATTTTGCTTCAAATTCTTGGACTAAGGCGGCTACTGTCTCAGCAAAGTTTGAGGCGGAAGCAATTGTTAATGATTCGGCAACAACAACGTTTGAATTACTAAAAAGCAATATCAACGATGCTCCGTAAAAAGCTTTTTTAAATGGGTTATTCATACCGTTATATAGTATTTTATATAACGGTATGAATCAAGCCAATCCCTTTAATGAGAGGCCGGGATTTCGACTTATATTATGTTTGCAGATAAAATTAGTTGCCAAAATCAGGCGCCTAATTTTATGCTCAGTGAGTAAACGTAAGCGATTTAGGCTTAAGGATTCAAAATCAGTTTCTGCACGCGCCAATTATTCATATCAGCCACATACAAAACGTCTTCCTGAGAGCAATCTAACCCATGAATCCAATTGAATTGTCCGTCTCGGCGGCCAGTCGATCGGTACCGACCCTTTCTTAGTCAGGTAACGAGAAAGCCACCAGTTGCGGAACTGGAGAACTGTTAATGGTCAGGGCGATGTACTGTTTTCCATGGACAGCGAAACTCATAGGTGCGCTTTGGGGGCTACCTGATAATTCGATACGCGCGAGCTCCTCACCAGTCGCTTTATCTCTAGCGATTAACAAAGGTCCGTAACCGGTGTCTTGCGCGTGAATAAGTAGAGTCGAGGTGACAAGCACCGGGTGACGTCCGCCTCCACCAAGCGGCGGCATACGAACGCCCTTAAGTGCGGGATGGTTTTCCACTCTCGCCATCCCATCTCCATTAGCTACCTGCCATAATATCTCGCCTTGATCCATATCGAGGGCAGTGATAGTTGAGTAGGGTGGTTTAAGCAGAGGCAGTCCGCGCGGTCCAACCACTCCCCTGTTTTGTAATCGGTAGTAA